>DWXL01000212.1 GCA_019119235.1 Candidatus Blautia excrementigallinarum
GATCACATCATAGAAACGGTTATAGTAATCATAATAGCAGTCTGTAACTTCTTTGATCCTCTCGCCCACCTTCTCCGGCTCGTCAAGAAGATCCATCAGCACATCCTGGGCTCCGCGGAGGGATGCAAGAACGTCAATGTTCTCCATCAGGTCCGGCATATCCACATAGAAGTCTTTTCCTGCCAGTTCACGGCAGTCTTTCGCCAGCTGAAGGTGTTTCTTAAACCATTTGTTTTCCGGGTCAAACTGAAGCTTCGGCACGCCGTCCCAGCTGTCCAGGCATTTCTTGAACCATACGGTATCTTCTTTAAATCCGATGTCCGAGCCAAGGTATGCGGCAAGAGATCCGGGACCGAAGTCGATATTCAGGTTCGGGAAGCTCTCTCCCAGGAAAGCATGGGTTTCGCAGAAATAGCGGTAACGGTCAACGATCCGCTGCGCGTTCTGGTACTTGTCCTCCATATCTTTCCACTTCAGTTCTTCCGGCATATTATAGTATTTGCCCTGGCAGATCTGATCCAGATATCCGCCTTCTACCGGCGTACCGTCGGAGAACTGCTCTACCTCCGGTCTTCTGGCGATCACACACATCAGCGGTCTTCCGGTGTTTTTGTGGTCCCAGTAATTTCTGAATTTTTCTTTTGTTTTATCCCAGTCAAGCTTATAACCTTCTCCAGGTCCCGGCAGGCGTACGGAGCTGATATCCACTTTACTCCTGTCAAACTGTACGTTCACCTGGGAAGCCGTGGGAGCCTTCTCATTCCTGTCTTCTCCGTTCTTCTCTGCCGCCTTTGCGGCTTTCTCAGCCTGCATAGCCGCTATTTCTTCCGGCGTAAGGTCGAATTCTCCCGCCGCCGCTTTCGCGCAGAATCCGGAATCCGCGTATTCTTTGGCTTTTTCCGCTGCGGAAGCCGCATCCTCTGTATATGCGTCCGCTCCGATCTCGTCTGCGAACGCCTGAGATATGGGAGCGCCTCCTACCATGATCTTGATACGGGGACGGAAGGGCTGTTCCAGAAGAGCCGCCACGGTGTCTCTCAGAGAAGGCATGGTTGTGGTAAGAAGAGCGGAAAGAGCCACGATCGTAGCGTCTTTATTCTCGTTTACCGTATCAATGAAGGTCTGGATCGGCACATCCACGCCAAGATCAAGGACTTCAAAACCAGCGCTTTCGAACATCATGCCTACAAGATTCTTGCCGATATCGTGAAGGTCTCCGGCCACTGTTCCCAGAATGATCTTGCCTGCGCTTCCCGCCTCGCCGGTTGCGAGATAAGGCTTCAGCACTTCCACGCCTGCCTTCATGGCGCGGGCCGCCGCAAGCATCTGCGGTACGAAGATGATTTCCTTTTTGAAATTCTCTCCTACTACCGCCATGGCTCCGATCATACCGTCGTTAAGAATGGCTGTGGGATCGCATCCGGCGTCCAGCGCTTCCTGAACGCACTGACCGATCTCTTTATTTTTCCCAGCTTCCGTCGCCTTGAAAACAGCGCGCATTTTTTCATCCATTTCATTCTGCGGTTTTTCTTCTTCTACTGCAGACTCTTCAGCGCGGGCGCCGAATTTCGCGATATAATTCAGGCAGTATTCATCTTTTTCCAGAAGAGCGTTTGCCGCGTAGATCATTCCGATCATGTTTTTGTTGGTAGGATCCACGATGGCGCTGTCCATTCCCGCGTTCATCGCCAGCACCATGAACGCCTGGTTGATGTTTTTTCTCACAGGAAGGCCGTAGGAAATATTGGAAAGGCCGCTTGTGATATGAATGTCGGGATACTCTGCCTTGATCTGGCGGCAGCACTGGGCAAATACCGTAAGGGCTGTCTGGTCTGTGGACAGGGTGACAACCAGGGGGTCGATATGAAGACGGCTGGGCGCGATATTATATTCCTTCGCTTTTTCCATGATTCCATGGAATACTTTCATTCTTTTCTCCACAGAATCCGGGATTCCGTCGTTGTCGCACAAAAGGGCCACGCATTCCCAGTCGGTATCTGCAATGACCGGGAAGATCGTATCGATCTTATTTCCCTCCAGGGAAACAGAGTTTACAAGACCGGGTCTCTTACATAATTTAATACCTTCCGCGCAGGTTTTCGCGCTGGGGCTGTCCACACAGATCCTGGTATCTGTGACCTCCTGCACAAGGTCGATCATCCATTTCAGTGTTTCTACTTCCACTTCCTCTTCGACAGAAGCGCACACGTCCAGGAAATCAGCTCCCGCCTCTGCCTGCATTTTGGCTCTTTCACGGATAAGGTCCGCATCTCTCTCCGCGATTGCCTTTGCAACTGAAGGAATGGATCCGTTCAGTTTTTCTCCGATGATAATCATGATTAAGTTCCCTCCGCATTTTTAAGATATCTTGATTTTAACGAAATATTTTGTCCTGCGCGTCCACTATTTTTCGCAGGTTGTGTACTATTTTTCGATTTTCGAAAAACAGCATATATACTATTTGGCCGTTAATGTGATATAATTTTCTGAAATGAATCGAGAAAGGAACTTTATATGAGACTAGAACGAGACAACATTCCATTAAACAGAGATTTTCCTTTTCAGATATCTAAAGTAATTCTCAATCCTGAGAACAGCCATCCTGATACCCGTCACTGGCACAGCTATTTTGAGATCACCTGCGTTCAGAAAGGACGGGGGAAATACTTTGTCAACGGGCAGGAATACACTATGGATAAAGGTGATATTATCATCTTTAACAATGTAGAGCCCCATGGCTGGACTCTCCTGGACGGAGATATGGAGCTGCTCGTCATGATCTTTTCTCCCGAGTTTGTTGCGGAAAAGCTCAGTTTTTTTGATTCCGGATACCTGAAACCATTTGTGGAACGGGGCAGTAATTTCAAGAACCGCATCGGAAGCGAAGAACCGTTAAGCCACGAAATCCGCAAAGGCATCCGTGAGATTTACCGGGAATGGCGGGATAAGAAGGACGGTTATGACCTGATGATCAAAGCCAATATCCTCCGCATCCTCACCATGCTGATCCGTGCCTGCCAGGATGAAAGCAAGTCCGAAGAAATGCTGAAAGAAAAGAAAAACGCCATGAAACGGCTGGAACGTGCCCTGGAATATATAGACAGACATTTCTGCGACAAAATTTCCCTGGAAGAAGCTGCCGGAGCCGCCTTTATGAGTCCCAGCTATTTTTCAACCTATTTCCGCAGGGTAACGGATATCAGTTTCAGCGAATATGTAACCCGGCTTCGTATCGCCCACGCCAGGGAACTTTTGAAGACGACGGACCGCAGTGTAACTGATGTCGCCATGGAGTGCGGATTTAATAATACTTCTAATTTTTACCGGCTGTATAAACGCCACACCGGGCATTCTCCCCGGGAGGATCAGTGATCCTCCCGGCAGAGACAGTCTGTCTGCAGAATACTTCTCTGGTATAT
>DWXL01000213.1 GCA_019119235.1 Candidatus Blautia excrementigallinarum
GAGGATACAGTTATGATGTTGAAAGATCTGATGAAATGTGTCCGTGAGTACAAAAAAGCGTCGCTGCAGGCGCCGGTCCTGGTATCGCTGGAAGTGGTCATGGAATGCATCATCCCATTTATCATTTCCAAGCTGGTCAACGAGATCAAGGCGGGATGCGAGCTTTCGGTGATCATAAGGTACGGTGTGGTCCTGATCGTGATGGCGACTCTGTCTCTGATATTCGGCATAGGAGCCGGGAATGCCTGTTCTACGGCGTCCTGCGGATTCGCTAAAAATATCCGTAAGGATATGTTCTATAATATCCAGAATTTCTCGTTTGCCAATATCGACAAATTCTCTACATCATCCCTTGTGACCAGGCTGACGACAGATATTTCCAATGTGCAGATGGCATACATGATGATCGTGCGTATCGCTATCCGCTGTCCGCTGATGCTGGTATTCGCCTTTGTCATGGCGTTTATCATGGGCGGTAAGATGGCGGTGATCTTCCTGTTTGTGATCCCTGTTCTGGCTGTGGGCCTGGGGCTGGTGATCAGAAGCGCCATGCCGTTGTTTAAAAAAGTGTTCCGCAAGTACGACCGGCTGAACGCTTCCATTCAGGAGAATATCAAAGGTATGCGCGTGGTGAAATCCTATGTCCGCGAAGATTTCGAACAGCAGAAATTTGCCGCGGCGGCAGAGGACGTATGTATGGACTTCACAAAAGCGGAGAAGATCCTAGCCTTTAACAACCCCCTGATGCAGTTCTGTCTGTATTCCGTTATGATCTTTGTGCTTTACTTTGGATCCTACACCATCATTACTTCGAAAGGACTTGATCTGGATGTGGGACAGTTCTCCGCGCTTCTTACCTATAATTTCCAGATCCTCAGCAGCCTGATGATGCTTTCCATGGTGTTTGTTATGATCACCATGGCCAGCGAGTCGGCAAAGCGAATCGTGGAAGTGCTGGATGAAAAAAGTACCCTCAGTAATCCGGAAAACCCTGTGTATGAGGTGAAAGACGGTTCCATTGATTTTGACGGCGTAAGTTTCAAGTACTCGGAAAAAGCAGACAAGATGGCTCTGGCGGATATTGATCTTCACATTAAGTCCGGCCAGACGATCGGAATCATCGGCGGAACGGGATCTTCCAAGTCATCCCTGATCCAGCTGATCTCCAGACTGTACGACGCCACAGAGGGCGTTGTGAAAGTCGGTGGCCGGGATGTGAGGGAGTATGATCTGGACACGCTGAGAAACCAGGTGGCGGTAGTGCTGCAGAAGAATGTCCTGTTTTCCGGTACGATCAAGGATAATCTCCGCTGGGGCGACAAGAACGCCACAGACGAAGAGATGAAGGCGGCGTGCGAACTTGCTCAGGCGGACGAGTTTATCATGCGTCTTCCGAAGCAGTATGATACTTACATAGAACAGGGCGGATCCAACGTATCCGGCGGACAGAAACAGAGACTGTGTATCGCAAGGGCGCTTCTGAAGAAGCCGAAGGTTCTGATCCTGGACGATTCCACCAGCGCCGTGGATACCAGGACGGACTCCCTGATCCGCAAAGGGTTTAAAGAATATATTCCTGAGACGACCAAGATCATTATTGCCCAGAGGATTTCCTCTGTACAGGAGGCAGACAGGATCATTGTTATGGACGGCGGCCGGATCGTGGATGCCGGTACCCATGATGAGCTTATGAAGTCCTGCGAGATCTACCAGGAAGTTTATGAATCTCAGAATAAGGCAGGTGATCAGGATGAAGAATAAGAAAACAGCCAAAAAAGGAACTGCATGGCGGCTGATCAGAACAGTATTTGAATTTTATCCGGTTATGATGCCCGCCGTTCTTGTGTGCGTAGTGATCAATGCGGTGGTGTCTTCCATCCCTGCGGTATTCCAGCAGAACATTATCGCCCTTATGGAGAAATCCTGGCAGACAGGGGACTGGGGAGCGGTTTCGGGTACCATCACCAGATGGGTGCTCACTCTTCTGATCCTGTACCTGATCTCTCTGATCGCGTCGTTTTCCTTTAACAGGATGATGGCTACGGTTACCCAAGGGTCCCTGATGAAATTCAGGGAGAAGATGTTTGATAAGATGCAGACGCTTCCTGTAAGATATTTTGACACACATAACCATGGCGATATCATGAGCCATTATACCAACGATATCGATACTCTGCGCCAGATGATCTCCCAGAGCTTTATCCAGCTTCTGGTATCGGGGATCATGGTTACCACAGTGTTCTGTATCATGATCTACTATTGTGTATGGATGACACTGGTAGTTATCGCCGGAGTTGTCTGTATGTTCTTTATTACAAAGAAGGTTGGAGGCAAATCCACCCGTTACTTCATCCGTCAGCAGGAAGCCCTGGGAAATGTGGAAGGCTATGTAGAGGAGATGATGAACGGCCAGAAGGTTGTCAAGGTATTCTGCCACGAAGAGGAGACAAAGGAAGATTTTGACAGGATCAACGAAGAACTGTTCCATGAGGCGGAAACAGCCAATAAATACGCCAATACGCTGGGCCCCATCCTCAATAATGTGGGCAACATCCTCTATGTAGTCGTAGCTGTAGCCGGAGGAATCCTTCTTCTGGCGGACGTGCCCAACGTGAGCCTTTCCGGAAAGGTGCTGGGGATCAGCATCGTCGTTCCGTTCCTGAATATGACGAAACAGTTTGCGGGCAACATCAACCAGGTATCCCAGCAGATCAACGCGGTTGTTATGGGTCTTGCGGGAGCGTCCCGTATTTTTGACCTTCTGGATCAGGAGGCGGAACCGGATAACGGCTATGTGACACTGGTAAACGCGAAGGAACAGGAAGACGGTACTCTGACAGAGAGCAAAGAAAGGACCGGACTCTGGGCGTGGAAACATCCCCATACTGCGGACGGATCGGTTACATATCAGAGACTGGAAGGGCAGGTGCAGCTCTTTGACGTGGATTTTGGGTATGTGCCGGAGAAAACAGTGCTTCATGATATTTCGCTGGTGGCGGAGCCCGGGCAGAAGTTCGCTTTCGTGGGAGCTACAGGAGCCGGCAAGACTACCATCACAAATCTGATCAACCGTTTCTATGATATCGCGGACGGCAAGATCCGCTACGACGGTATCAATATTAACAAGATCAAAAAAGCGGATCTCCGGAGATCCCTTGGAATCGTTCTTCAGGATACCAATCTGTTCACAGGTACGGTAATGGACAATATCCGCTACGGTCGTCTTGAAGCCACGGATGAAGAGTGCATGGACGCGGCGAAGCTGGCGGGAGCGGACAGTTTTATCACCCGTCTGCCGGACGGCTACAATACTATGCTCACCGGGAACGGAAGCAATCTTTCCCAGGGACAGAGACAGCTGCTGGCAATCGCCAGAGCGGCAGTAGCTGATCCGCCTGTAATGATCCTGGACGAAGCGACGGCATCTATCGATACCCGTACAGAGGCGATCGTCCAGAGAGGTATGGACGCGCTGATGAAGGGAAGGACAGTCTTCGTGATCGCCCACAGGCTTTCCACTGTACGGAATTCTGATGT
>DWXL01000214.1 GCA_019119235.1 Candidatus Blautia excrementigallinarum
AGGATCCCCGCCACAGACACTTCGCCGAAAAAAACAAGCATGACAGGCAGCGTGGCAAGCTGAACGGAAAAGGAGGACAGAAGGCTCTTCGTCAGTTTTTTCTTTGCCTCTGTGATCTCCAGAAGATAAGGTGAAACCGCTCCCAGCCCCACAACCGCCTCGAAGGAAAGAAGGAAGCTGCTGCTGTACAGATAGGCGGGCGAATCCAGAAGAAGCAGGATGGCGGACAGCGCCAGAGCCGTCAGAAGATCGTAACTCCGCCCCAGTATCTTCGCCCCCACGGAAAGAAGGAACATACACACCGCCCGCATGGCGGAAACGCTCCCTCCGGTAAGCAGCCCGTACTGGATCATCACAACAAGAGACAGCATCCCGGCGCCTGTGTTTCCCAGTCCGGCAAATTTCAGCGTCTGAAAAAGCCCCATTCCCAGGATGCTGATATGCAGGCCGGAGATGGCCAGGATATGGATCATACCCCCCATCTGGTAGCGCAGTTTCAGTTCATTATCCAGATCGCTTTTTTCTCCCAGAAGCATCGCTTCAAACACCGGAGCGTCGCTGCCCGCCGTTTTCTCAAGGATTTTGCAGAAACGATCTTTCAGATCCAGAAGCGTCTGCCCGTAACCGGAATAACTGCGGCTCTTTTTCTCTATCGCCGCGTTTTTCATAAAATAATAGATATGCTGGCAGGCATAATACTGCTGTGAATCAAATTCCCCCGGATTGCGCGGTCCTTCCACTCTTTCCAGTGTCCCCGATGCGTAAACCAGCGTGCCGGAGGGCAGATCTTCTTTTGTTTTCAAAAAAATTCTAACATTTTCGATGGGAAATTTCTCTGACCGATTGATCAGAAAGACTTGTTTCAGATAGACAGAAAAGGAAAATTCCGTATCCTGGCAGAACTGCACCTCTCCGCAGATCACAGCCTCCGGATGCTCCTCGATCCATGCCTGTACCGATTCCGGAAGAGGATTCCCTCTGATCAGAGGGATCCCCGCCAGATCGGCTGCGCACATAAGGAACATCAGCGCCAGGCATACAAGACATACCGGGCGTCTTTTCATAGGTATTCCTTTCCGAACCGGAGCGGAAAAATTTCTCCGTCCCGATTTTATTCATTATTCTTCCGCGGTTTCTTCCTCCGCGATCAGTTCCTCGTTCTTTTCATAGAAAGTGTACAAAGGCATACTGCTTTTAAGATTTCCCTCCTGGTTTCCTTCCACGGATATCTGTACTCTTTCAGCTCCGCAGGAATCCACGATAGAATTCACAATAGAATATATCTGAGTGTTTTCAGACACTTCCATGGTGTTTTCCTGAAAAGCCCCGGCCATATTGATATAGCAGATCCCGTCTGCCGTGACCGCGTTGATCGGCAGAGCGTCGTCCGGCAGAGTAGCGTAATGCCCTTCCACGGACGGCCCTTTCGCCAGCTGTTCCAGAACCAGGATTTCTTTGGGGATCGTACGGCGGTAACGGACTGTACGTTCCTCCCTGAGAAGATTTTCTCCGTTCTCATCTGTGAAATACAGAACAATGGTATCTGTCCTGTAGGCGTCTTCTCCCTTGCCGGACAGCTCCAGGAATGTACTCTCCGTCATATCGCCTACCGGCTGGTTCCGGGAATCCGTCAGTTCCTGTCCGTCCACAGTGAAACGCACGGCTTCTATTCCCGGTATCTGCAGAAACATTTTCACGATCCCCGCCCTTGTAAGGACTTCCCTTCCGCGGCTCATTTCCAGATAGCCGCTGTTAAAATCAATCACCAGCAGGCTTTCCTGAAGATCATAGGAATTCACGGAAACTGTCTCGGCCAGAAGCGATGTTCCATCCTCCGGGGCTTCTCCGGCGGTAAGCCGCATCATCAGATCCGGCATCATGAAATCCAGCGTTTCCTCCTGGGGCTGATATGCCTGCTGCATCAGGGACGTCTCCCCTGTATTCAGATAAAAATAACTATATGTTTCTTCCTGCTCCGTCTGGGTTTCTCCCCTGTCCTCAATGGTGCACCCTGCCGGGAACACACAGATCAGGGCCGCCAGAAGAAGCATTTTTAATATTTTCTTCATCCGGCACCTCCTACGGAATATATGACAGCGGAATACGGACGGAAAACGTAGTTCCCTCCCCTTCCCTGCTGAATACCTTGATCACGCCATGATGCATGGCGATCGTGCTTCTGGTGATGGCAAGGCCAAGGCCTGTACCTCCGATCTCTCTGGAGTGGGATTTGTCCACCCGGTAGAATCTCTCGAAGATACGGTCCAGGGAATCCTCTGGAATTCCCATTCCGGAATCCGCCACAGTCACATAGAAATATTTGTGATCCGCGTCAAGGGATACCCTTACCCAGCCTTCATCCACATTGTACTTGATTCCGTTCTCCACCAGGTTGCTGATAGCGGAGGTGAACTTGATCTCATCCACGTCCGCTTCCACAGGACGGAAGCTGTCAAGGATCAGATCGATCTTTCGCTTGTCCGCAATGGGACGCAGCCTTTTCAGGATATCCTCCAGGAGCTGGTTGATATCCATATGCTGGATCTGAAGATCCGCAGTCTTCTTATCCATCTTCACAAGGGTAAGAAGATCGGTGATAATGCGGTTCTCTCTGTCGATCTCCGCGGTAATGTCATGCATAAATTCCTGATACAGTTCCTCCGGCACGCCGGACTGTCCCACCAGAGAATCCGCCAGCACCTTCATGGAAGTCATGGGGGTCTTCAGCTCATGGGACACGTTGGAGACAAACTCCGACCTGGACTCATCCAGAACTTTCATTCGTGTCAGCATTTTGTTGAACGCGTCTGTGATAAGCTCTGTCTCCGTATAATCAGGAACAGAAATCGCTTCATTCTGGTACCCGTCTGTGAGATCCTCAATGGACTTGGTGACACGGGCCAGCGGTTTCACCAGCAT
>DWXL01000215.1 GCA_019119235.1 Candidatus Blautia excrementigallinarum
GAGGATACAGTTATGATGTTGAAAGATCTGATGAAATGTGTCCGTGAGTACAAAAAAGCGTCGCTGCAGGCGCCGGTCCTGGTATCGCTGGAAGTGGTCATGGAATGCATCATCCCATTTATCATTTCCAAACTGGTCAACGAGATCAAGGCGGGATGCGAGCTTTCGGTGATCGTAAGGTACGGTGTGATCCTGATCGTGATGGCGACGCTGTCTCTGATATTCGGCATAGGAGCCGGGAATGCCTGTTCCACGGCGTCCTGCGGGTTCGCCAAGAATATCCGTAAGGATATGTTCTATAATATCCAGAATTTCTCGTTTGCCAATATCGACAAATTCTCCACATCATCCCTTGTGACCAGGCTGACGACAGATATTTCCAATGTGCAGATGGCTTACATGATGATCGTGCGTATCGCTATCCGCTGCCCGCTGATGCTGGTATTCGCCTTTGTGATGGCGTTTATCATGGGCGGTAAGATGGCGGCGAT
Source organism: Candidatus Blautia excrementigallinarum (assembly GCA_019119235.1). GTDB lineage: Bacteria > Bacillota > Clostridia > Lachnospirales > Lachnospiraceae > Blautia_A > Blautia_A excrementigallinarum. The sequence goes on from DWXL01000215.1 coordinate 492, forward strand.
CTTCCTGTTTGTGATCCCTGTTCTGGCCGTGGGCCTGGGCCTGGTGATCAGAAGTGCCATGCCGCTGTTCAAAAAAGTGTTCCGCAAGTACGACCGGCTGAACGCTTCCATTCAGGAGAATATCAAGGGTATGCGCGTGGTGAAATCCTATGTCCGCGAAGATTTTGAACAGCAGAAATTCGCCGCGGCGGCGGAGGATGTATGCATGGACTTCACAAAGGCAGAAAAGATCCTGGCCTTTAACAATCCCCTGATGCAGTTCTGTCTGTATTCGGTTATGATCTTTGTGCTTTACTTCGGATCCTATACCATTATCACCTCGAAAGGGCTTGATCTGGATGTGGGACAGTTTTCCGCGCTTCTCACTTATAATTTCCAGATCCTCAGCAGCCTGATGATGCTTTCCATGGTGTTTGTTATGATCACCATGGCCAGCGAGTCGGCCAGACGAATCGTGGAAGTGCTGGATGAAAAAAGCACTCTCAGCAATCCGGAAAACCCGGTGTATGAGGTGAAAGACGGTTCCATTGATTTTGACGGCGTAAGCTTTAAATATTCGGAAAAAGCAGACAAGATGGCTCTGGCGGATATAGACCTTCACATTAAGTCCGGCCAGACGATCGGTATCATCGGCGGTACGGGATCTTCCAAGTCGTCCCTGATCCAGCTGATCTCCAGACTGTACGACGCCACAGAGGGCGTTGTGAAGGTGGGAGGCCGGAACGTGAGGGAGTATGATCTGGACACGCTGAGAAACCAGGTGGCGGTGGTGCTGCAGAAGAACGTGCTTTTTTCCGGCACGATCAAAGAGAATCTCCGCTGGGGCGACAAGAACGCCACAGATGAAGAGATGAAGGCGGCGTGCGAGCTTGCCCAGGCGGACGAATTCATCATGCGCCTTCCGAAACAGTATGATACCTACATAGAACAGGGCGGATCCAACGTATCCGGCGGACAGAAGCAGAGACTGTGCATCGCGAGGGCGCTTCTGAAGAAACCGAAGGTTCTGATCCTGGACGATTCCACCAGCGCCGTGGATACCAGGACGGACTCCCTGATCCGCAAAGGCTTTAAAGAATATATTCCTGAGACGACCAAGATCATCATTGCCCAGAGGATTTCCTCGGTGCAGGATGCGGACAGGATCATCGTCATGGACGGCGGCCGGATCGTGGATACCGGTACGCACGATGAACTTATGAAGTCCTGCGAGATCTACCAGGAAGTTTATGAATCACAGAACAAGGCAGGTGATCAGGATGAAGAATAGGAAAACGGCAAAAAAAGGAACCGCATGGCGGCTGATCAGAACGGTATTTGAATTTTATCCGGTTATGATGCCCGCCGTTCTTGTGTGCGTAGTGATCAATGCGGTAGTATCTTCCATCCCTGCGGTATTCCAGCAGAACATCATCGCCCTTATGGAGAAATCCTGGCAGACGGGGGACTGGGGAGCGGTTTCAGGAACCATCACCAGATGGGTGCTTACTCTTCTGATCCTTTACCTGATCTCTCTGATCGCATCCTTTTCTTTTAACAGGATGATGGCTACGGTTACTCAGGGTTCCCTGATGAAATTCAGGGAGAGGATGTTCAATAAGATGCAGACTCTTCCTGTAAGATATTTTGACACGCATAACCACGGCGATATCATGAGCCATTATACCAACGATATCGATACTCTGCGCCAGATGATTTCCCAGAGTTTTATCCAGCTTCTTGTATCAGGGATCATGGTTACCACTGTGTTCTGCATCATGATTTACTACTGCCTGTGGATGACCCTGGTAGTTGTTGCCGGCGTTGTCTGTATGTTCTTTATCACAAAGAAGGTGGGAGGCAAATCCACCCGTTACTTCATCCGTCAGCAGGAAGCCCTGGGTCATGTGGAGGGCTATGTGGAAGAGATGATGAACGGTCAGAAGGTTGTCAAGGTGTTCTGTCACGAAGAAGAGACAAAGGAAGACTTTGACAGGATCAATGAAGAACTGTTCCATGAAGCGGAAACAGCCAACAAATACGCCAATACGCTGGGCCCCATCCTCAATAACGTGGGAAATATCCTCTATGTAGTCGTAGCTGTGGCGGGAGGCATCCTTCTTCTGGCGGACGTACCCAACGTAAGCCTTTCCGGAAAAGTGCTGGGGATCAGTATTGTCGTTCCTTTCCTGAATATGACGAAACAGTTTGCCGGTAATATCAACCAGGTATCTCAGCAGATCAACGCGGTCGTTATGGGTCTTGCGGGAGCTTCCCGTATCTTTGACCTTCTGGATCAGGAGGCGGAACCGGATAACGGCTATGTGACTCTGGTAAACGCGAAAGAACAGGAGGACGGCACTCTGACAGAGAGCAGAGAGAGGACCGGCCTCTGGGCGTGGAAACATCCCCATACTGCTGACGGATCGGTTACATATCAGAGACTGGAAGGACAGGTTCAGCTTTTTGATGTGGACTTCGGTTATGTGCCGGAGAAAACAGTGCTTCATGATATTTCACTGGTGGCGGAGCCGGGGCAGAAGTTTGCCTTTGTGGGAGCCACGGGAGCCGGCAAGACGACCATCACCAACCTGATCAACCGTTTTTACGATATCGCGGACGGAAAGATCCGGTACGACGGTATCAATATCAACAAGATCAAAAAAGCAGACCTCCGGAGATCCCTTGGAATCGTTCTTCAGGATACCAACCTGTTTACAGGAACGGTAATGGACAATATCCGTTACGGCCGTCTTGAGGCCACGGATGAAGAGTGTATGGACGCGGCGAAGCTGGCGGGAGCGGACAGCTTTATCACCCGTCTGCCGGACGGTTACAACACCATGCTCACCGGGAACGGAAGCAATCTTTCCCAGGGACAGAGACAGCTTCTGGCAATCGCCAGAGCGGCGGTGGCGGATCCGCCTGTAATGATCCTGGACGAAGCGACGGCCTCTATCGATACCCGTACGGAGGCGATCGTCCAGAGAGGTATGGACGCCCTGATGAATGGAAGAACGGTCTTTGTGATCGCCCACAGGCTTTCCACAGTGCGTAATTCTGATGTGATCATCGTTCTGGAACAGGGACGTATCATTGAGCGGGGAAGTCATGACGAGCTGATCGCGAAGAAAGGCAAGTATTATCAGCTGTATACCGGCGCCTTTGAATTGGAATAATGATCATAGCGCAAAAACAGCCGGCAGGAATGATTCCTGCCGGCTGTTTTTGTATAATAAAGCATATATTAAAGGACATCGTCACGGCGGATATAACCAGGCACCTGAGGATCGGAAATGATCTCTCTGCCCTTGGTGATCTTCGCCCATTTGTCAACGACCTGATTTTCCAGATGTACGTCTTCACAGATCACAGAGTTTGCCAGAATCACGCTGTTCTTTACAACAGCGCCCTTCTTGATCTCGCATCCACGTCCGATAACACAGTTTTCAACAGTTCCCTCGATCAGGCAGCCATTGGATACAACAGAATTCCTGATTTCCGCGCCGTCAAAATACTGAGTGGGGCAGGAATCGTTGGTTCTGGTGTAGATCGGCCATTCCGGATTGAACAGGTTCTGCGCTGTCTTGAGGTCAATAAGAGAAATGTTGGCGTCAAAATAGCTCTTGAAATCAGTGATCGTAGCGAAGTATCCTCTGTGCGCTATGCCGCGGATATCCAGTTCTCCGCAGGATGCGTTTACGATCTGTGGAAGCGTGATCATGGAGGACATCTTTCTTGCTTTATGTATCAGTTCGATGAAAAGATCTTTCTTCATGATATAGGTATCCATGAAAATGTTGCGGTTCTTTGCGCTTCCGCGGTTCTTCTCGATGGATTCCACGCCCTTCTGTTTGTTCAGGTTCAGGATATCGCAGTTCAGGAAAGCTTCCTTTGCGTTGTCCACAGAGTGATACAGAAGAGTAATGTCCGCGCCTGATTCAATATGTGCGTTCAGAAGAGCGGAATAATCCTGTGCGTATACCATGTAATTGGGAGCGATCACAACATAGGGAAGATGAGATCTTTCGATAAGCTCAATATTCTCCGTGAAGTATCCGATATCGGTATTGTAAATATCGTTCTCTGAGCTGTGCTCGGCAAAGAGAAGCTGAAGTTTGCCCCTCTTGGAGTTGATGTTGTAGTGACGGCCGGTTCCCAGATGTTCTGCCAGTGAACGCGGTTTGCGTCTTACATATACCTGAATATGGTCGATCCCGCTGTTGCTCATATTGGAGATCGGAAAGTCGATAACACGGTATCTTCCAAGGAAAGAAAACGCTCCGATCGGACGATATTCCTGCATTCCCTCCACTCTGATATGAGTTCCGGAAGATGTGATAATACCCAGTGCTTTAGCCATCTTATTCTACCCCCTTTACACGTTTTGACACAAGCTCGATATGTTCGCTGTCGGCGCTGCCCACTACTGCGTCTTTGCCGATCTTCACGCCGTCGGCTACAAGAGCTCTCTGGACAACCGCGCCGGCTTCCACTTCCACGCCGGGCATCAGGACGCTGTCGATAATCTTGGCGCCTTCACCTACTGTAGAACCGGTAAAGAGTACGGAGTTGGTAACTTCGCCTTCTACGATACAGCCCTGAGTGATGAATGCTTTGTTGATCTTTGCGTCCGGTCCGATATACTGCGGAAGGGCGGGCGTATCTTCTGTGTAGATCTTCCAGGTGGGATCGTTCAGGTCAAGCTCGTTGTTGCTGTCCAGAAGATCCATATTTGCTTCCCAGAGGGAATCGATGGTTCCTACATCTTTCCAGTAGCCTTTGTATTTGTAAGCTACCAGAGTTTTTCCTTCTGCCAGAAGATCCGGGATGATGTCTTTTCCGAAATCGTGGTGGGAATCCGGATCCTTCATATCTGTCAGGAGCATCTTGCGCAGAAGCTTCCAGTCGAAGATATAGATACCCATGGAGGCAAGATTGCTCTTCGGGTGTTCCGGTTTCTCTTCAAATTCTACGATGTGTCCGGCTTCATCTGTATTCATGATGCCGAAACGGCTTGCTTCCTTCATGGGAACTTCAATAACGGCGATGGTGGCGTCCGCCTTCATCTCCTTGTGATAAGCAAGCATCTTTGCGTAGTTCATCTTATAGATGTGGTCTCCCGAAAGGATCAGGACATACTCGGGAGAATACTGGTCGATAAAGTCGATGTTCTGAGCGATGGCATCGGCAGTGCCACGGTAAACGTCGAGATCGGAATCCGCTTTCTCACGGGGCGGAAGCACGAAAACGCCGCTTTCTCTGGCATCCAGGCCCCAGCGTCCGCCTGCTGCCACATAACTGTTCAGAAGTACAGATTCGTACTGGGTCAGCACGCCCACAATGTCAATTCCGCTGTTGGCGCAGTTGCTCAAAGGGAAGTCAACAATGCGGTATTTGCCGCCGTATGAAACTGCGGGTTTGGCCACTTTGTTGGTGAGCTCATGAAGCCGGCTGCCGCGTCCGCCGGCCAGGATCATCGCTAACATGTTGTTTTGTTTCATAGTGAACCCTCACTTTCCTTTTATATATGCTTAGATGTTTCTATTATACAATTTTTGTTTCCGGATTTCCATAATTTTGAGAAAAAAAGTGTAATTATATTGGATAAAAATTGAAAGTATTGTTAAAACTGTATCAAATATATGGAAAATAATAGAAAAACATGTCGAAATATACAATAACATGGAAAATGGAGAATTACTGGACGGAACAGGGGATTTATATTATAATAACAAAATTAAGAGGAAATGATAAAAATAAGGGGAGCACCGGCGAGGATCGGTGTTTGAGACAGATTAGAGGGATACTGTGAAGAATAAATTAGAAGATTTTAAGAAATTTATTGTTTTCTGTCTGGCAAGCCTGGCAGTAATTGCCCAGACAGCAGTTTTTGCCTATGTCTGGTATGATTTTTACAGAGGACTCATTTTTGCCCCTTTCTGGAGGAAAGGTAACTGGGTCCTGATCGCGATTTACGCGCTGATCAATGTGCTGTTTTCCACATTTTACGGAGGGCTGCGGGTAGGTTATCTGAAGCGGATCGATGTGTTTTATTCCATGGTCCTGGCGACGATCTGTACGAATGTGGTGACTTATTTCCAGATCACGCTGATCAACCGCTGGTTTCTGGATCCCTGGCCCATGGTGGAGATGACCCTGGTGCAGTTTGTGGTCATTGTGATCTGGATCTTCGGTTCCAGGTTTATTTATTCAAGACTTTACCAGGCGAGGAAGCTTCTGGTAATATACGGCGACCGTGATCCGGGCGATCTGATACACAAGATGAACTCCCGGAAAGACAAATACAATATCAGCGGCAAAGTACACATTGACGCGGGCGAAAAAGAGATCCACAAAATGATGAGGGATTATGACGGAGTGATCATATGGGATCTTCCGGCTAATATCCGAAACCGGTATCTGAAGTACTGTTTCGCCCATTCCATCCGCTGTTATCTGAGCCCGAAGATCTCGGATGTGATCCTTATGGGAAGCGAGAGGATCCATCTTTTTGACACGCCCCTTCTGGTGGCGAAAAACATGGGACTTTCCATCGAACAGCGCGCGGCCAAGAGACTCCTTGATATTGTGGTTTCCGGTCTGGGGATCGTGGTGTGTTCACCGCTGATGATACTGATTGCTCTCTGCGTGAAGCTGTATGACGGAGGGCCGGTCTTTTATTTCCAGGACAGGCTTACCATAGGGGGCAAACAGTTCCGTATCTGCAAATTCCGCAGTATGCGCGTGGATTCGGAGAAAAACGGAGCCCGCCTTGCTTCCAAGCACGATTCGCGGATCACGCCGGTAGGCCGGGTGCTCCGGAATCTGCATCTGGACGAGCTGCCGCAGCTGTTCAACGTGTTCGCGGGAGATATGTCGCTGGTGGGACCACGTCCGGAGCGTCAGACGATCATGCGGGAATACAGACGGGAGATTCCGGAATTTTATTATCGTCTGAAGGTGAAAGCCGGACTGACGGGATACGCCCAGGTTTACGGGAAATATAATACCACTCCTTACGATAAGCTGAAACTGGATCTCTTTTATATTGAGAACTATTCTTTCTTTCTGGATCTGAAGCTGCTTCTTATGACTGTGAAGATATTCTTCCAGAAGGAAGTGTCGGAAGGCGTGGAGGATAATCAGAAAAACGCTCTTAAAGATTCGGTGGAGGATCTTACAGAAGAGGCTGAGAACAGAAAATAAGAAAGCAATAATAAAAGCTCTGCTGTCCGTTATGGACGGCAGAGCTTTTTTTACGGGCGGGAGGTTCCCGCCTCAGCTGTTTTCCATGAAGTTAACGTATTCTGTGAGAACGGGCGCAGGTTCGCCGATCATTTTGATCTGGCCGTCATGCATCCACATAACCGTGTCACAGAGTTCTTTCAGAGTTTCAATGCTGTGAGATACGATCACCACGGTACGATCCTTGCTGGATATAAGGCTCTTCATTTTGTTGTAGCTTTTTTTCTTGAATTTCTGATCGCCCACACTTAAGACCTCGTCGATCAGCATAATGTCTGTCTCCAGGATCGC
>DWXL01000029.1 GCA_019119235.1 Candidatus Blautia excrementigallinarum
GCAGCGCGCTTGCGCTGTGCAGGGAAGAAGGACTTCCATATTTTGTGCTGGGAAACGGAAGCAACCTTCTGGTGAGCGACAGCGGATACCGGGGCGTGATCATTCAGATGGACCGCAATATGGGAGATATAGAACTCAAAGGGACTGAAATACGTGCCTGTGCCGGCGCGCTTCTGTCCTCCGTGGCGGCAGCGGCGAGGAAAGCCTCTCTTACCGGCTTTGAATTCGCGGGCGGTATTCCGGGAACTCTTGGCGGAGCAGTGGTAATGAACGCCGGAGCCTACGGCGGCGAGATGAAAGATGTGCTCCGGGAAGTTACGGTGATGACGAAAGAGGGAGATATCAGAGTCATTCCTTCTGACCGCCTGGAACTGGGGTATCGCACCAGTATCATAAAAAAAACGGGTTATCTCGTTCTGGAGGCGGTAATCTCTCTGGAAAAAGGTGATCCGCAGGCGATCCAGGAGAAAACAAAAGAACTCGCTTCGAAACGTACGGAGAAACAGCCGCTGGATTACCCCAGCGCAGGAAGCACGTTCAAAAGGCCGGAGGGATATTTTGCCGGTAAACTGATTATGGACAGCGGCCTGAGGGGATTCCGTGTGGGAGGCGCTCAGGTTTCAGAGAAACATTGCGGATTTGTGATCAATACCGGAGGCGCTACGGCGAAGGACGTAAAGGAACTGATGGATCATGTTATCCGTACAGTCAAAGAGAACTACAATATCACACTGGAACCGGAAGTGAAATTTTTGGGAGAATTCTGATAGAACAGGAGATAAAGAATGCGGCTTGTTTTTGTTACCGGAATGTCGGGCGCGGGAAAAACAACGGCATTAAAGATGCTGGAGGATGCGCAGTATTTCTGTGTGGATAATCTTCCGATCCCTCTGCTTGGCAAGTTTGTTTCTCTAATGTCGGGTTCCCGCGGGGAAGACGTACAGAATGCCGCTATCGGTATTGACGCGAGGAGCGGCAGGGCCCTTGAGGAACTGGAGGTCGAACTGGAAAAACTCAGTCAGTCGGGCCAGAAGTATGAGATCCTGTTTCTGGATGCCGAGGACAGGATTCTGGTAAAACGGTATAAGGAATCCAGGAGAAGCCATCCGCTGGCAATAAACGGGAGAGTGGACGACGGCATCTGTCAGGAACGGAAGAAAATGGAGTTCCTGAAAACGCGGGCAGATTATATCATTGATACGACGCATCTTCTCACGCGGGAACTGCGCGGGGAACTGGAACGGATTTTTGTGGACAACGGTAAATTCCGGAATATGGTCATATCCGTGCTTTCTTTCGGGTTTAAATACGGAATACCGGATGACGCGGATCTTGTTTTTGATGTGAGATTTCTTCCGAATCCGTATTATGTGGATGAGTTGAGGCCGCATACTGGTATGGACGAGGATGTTTACCGATATGTGATGGACAATGACGTGGCCAGGGAATTCGCCTGCAAGCTTGAGGATATGGTGAAATTCCTTATTCCCAATTATGCGAAGGAGGGGAAGACCAGTCTTGTGATCGCTGTGGGATGTACAGGAGGCAAGCATCGCTCGGTGACGCTGGCAAGAGTTCTGTATGAGAGACTTCTGGAAACAAAAGAATACGGAATCCGGCTGGAACACAGAGATATCGGCAAAGACGCCCTGCTGAAAAAATAATAAGTTTTGAAATAAAGCAGTAGATGGGAGAAAAGAACATTGTCTTTTTCGGGGACAGTAAAAGAAGAACTTTCCAGGCAGATCAGTACGGCAAGACACTGCCGGATCGCGGAAACTGCCGCGCTTTTAAGCCTGTGCGGCAGGTTCACGGCCGACGGCGCACTGCGTATGCAGACAGAAAATTCTGCAGTGATAAGAAAATACTTTACATTAGTCCAAAAAACATTTAATATAGAGACAGAAATTGCCGTTCGCGAAAACCGTCAGATGAAAAAGGGACATATATATTATGTGGAAATAAAAGACGATGCCCTGATCAGAACGGTGCTTCTGGCGACGAAGTTATCCAGAGAGCAGAACAGCGGGGGGGCGCTTGTTTTAAACAACAGTCTGCTCATTCAGCAGACATGCTGCAAAAGGGCGTTTATCCGGGGAGCCTTTCTTGCCTCCGGTTCCATCAGTGATCCGGAAAAGGGATATCACTTTGAGATTGTCTGTCCGGACGAAAGAAAGGCGGGACAGCTTCAAGAGCTGATCCGCAGTTTCGGGATTGATGCAAAGGTTGTCGTGCGCAAGAAATCACATGTGGTCTATGTGAAAGAAGGCGCGCAGATTGTGGATATCCTGGCTGTTATGGAGGCGAATATGGCGCTGATGAATCTGGAGAATATCCGGATCCTGAAAGAAATGCGCAACACAGTCAACAGAAAAGTGAACTGTGAAATGGCAAATATTAATAAAACGGTTAGTGCAGCAGTGAAGCAGATCGAAGACATTAAGCTGATTGAAGAAAAAAAGGGGTTCCAAAGCCTGAACGATGGTCTTGCAGAAATTGCGGAGCTGAGACTGCAGTATCCGGAAGCTACACTTAAAGAATTAGGAATGATGTTAAACCCGCAGGTGGGAAAATCAGGCGTGAATCACCGCCTGAGGAAGCTCAGCGCCATTGCGGATGAGCTGCGGGTAAACAAGGAGGAGTTATTATGATCAAAAAACCAATCACCATTCAGCTGTCTACAGGTCTTGAAGCACGTCCGGTCGCACAGCTGGTGCAGGTGGCAAGCCAGTTTAACAGTGAGATTTATGTTGAAATTGGAAAGAAGAAGGTTAATGCGAAGAGTATTATGGGCATGATGACCCTTGGACTGGATTCAGGCGAAGAGATCACACTTTCTGCAAACGGAGAGGATGAAGAAGCGGCTATGTCCAGTATAGAGAAGTATCTGAGTAATCAGTAAAAAACTGGAAAAAAGCGTCGGCCGGATAGAAGACCAATTCCGGTGCGGCGCTTTTTTTGTCGAGATTATAAGTTGACCGAAAGAAAAAAACAGGGTATAATGAGGTCACTAAATGTATTAATGTCACCAGAAAAACAGAAGTGAGGGATACTGTAATGTCGAAATTTTTGAAGTTTATTGTACATTTTGTTGTTGTATGTACGATCATTCTGGTAATAGCAATGGCGATCCCGCCGTTTTTCGGAGTCACTACGCTGATCGTGGACAGCTCCGATGAGGCCACGAACCTTCCGCTGGGATCTGTTACATACGCCATTCCGGTAAGGACGGAAGAGATAACAGTAGGTACGCCGATTCTGGTAGAGGATGAGGGAAGAACATTTAAATATAACCTTATGAATGTTGATCCCGGAACCAATACCGGTACGGTTATGGATCCGTCCGGCGTTTCATCCGAGGCGATCAATGTTTCTGTAAGGAACTGGGTTCCCAAGGTAGTGGTTACAGTAGGGTTTATCGGATATCTTCTGATCGCGACAGAGAGTATCGAAGGGCTGATCATTCTTGGACTGGTAATTCTCTTCCTTATTATTCTCTATGTGATCGCGGAACTTTTGAGGAAAGACAAGGAGGTTCCTGATGAATATGAGGATCTGCAGGGAGACCGCAGACATGTCAAGACCAAAAAAGAACTAAAAATGGAAGAAAAAGCCCGCGAGAAGAGAATGCAGGAGGAAGACAGAGAGCTTCTTTACGGGGACAAGGCACGGAAGAAACAGGCGAAAAGAGAAGAAAAAGAACGAAGAAAGAAAATCCGTACAGGCGGTTTCGTAGATGAGATCTATGAGGACGACCTGGAAGACGGCAGCGCGGAACACAGTGATGCCGGAACAGAAAATGAAAAACCGGAGAATGTCCAGGCGGCGACAAGCGAAGCTCATGAGCTCCTGAAAAAAGAAATTGCCGCGGCAACGGCGGAAGAGGCCGTTAACATGGATGTTCCGGATAATCTGACAGAACAGCTTCCAAGTTTCCGGGAACTTCAGGCAGAACGCCACAGAATGCGCCAGGAAGAGGAAGAACCGGAAGAGGATACAGAGCCGGTTGAGATCAAAAAACTGGCGATGCCGATGCTGTCCGCTTCCCAGCTTGCCGACAGGGCGAAGAAAGCGGGAGACACTCCGGACATAGTAAGAGATTCTGTTACGAACGTAACCTTCTTTGATTATTCCGACATTATCGGCGCGGAAGAACCGGAAGTAGAGGAAGACTGAGAAGCCTGAAAGGCGGAGGGCGGGAAACCGTTCCCTCCGCTGTTTTTTTGCCTGTTTTTATGTATTAAAAAAAATACAAAAAAAAAGAAAAAAGGCTTGCATTAAAAAGATTCATTGTGTATACTAATATCTGCTGTGACATGATAGCTGTGAAGCGTGAGGTTGCTGCCCGCCTGGCAGGTTTTCCGTGGAGCGAATGTCAAGTTAGGAAACTGACGACAAGTCACTGTACAAGTTCAGAAGCCATCTTGGGATGGGCCGTGTAGAGAGATGTCTCAGGACACACACGGAGATGTGTACAGTCGCCGCTTGTCGTACTGCATAATTGAGTACGAATAGGAGGAGACTTTTTTTATGGCAAATCAGGTAATGAGAATCACATTAAAGGCTTACGATCATCAGTTAGTAGATGCATCTGCAGCGAAAATCATCGACACTGTTAAGAAGAACGGTGCAAAGGTCAGCGGACCGGTTCCGCTTCCGACCAAGAAAGAGGTTGTTACAATCTTAAGAGCTGTTCACAAGTACAAAGATTCCAGAGAGCAGTTCGAGCAGAGAACCCATAAGAGACTCATCGATATCCTGACACCCACACAGAAAACTGTAGACGCGCTTTCCAGACTGGAAATGCCGGCAGGTGTTCACATTGATATCAAGATGAAGACAAAATAATTCTGGTTGCATAAGCATTTATGCTATTAACTATATGATTGCCTGAATGGTAATCCGCTATAAGGAGGAAGAAAGAATGAAGAAAGCTATCTTAGCTACAAAAGTCGGAATGACTCAGATCTTCAATGAAGACGGTCTTCTGATCCCGGTAACTGTATTACAGGCTGGTCCCTGTGTTGTTACTCAGGTGAAAACCGAAGAGAACGACGGATACGCTGCAATCCAGGTTGGATACGGCGATATCAGAGAGAAGCTGGTAAACAAACCGGAAAAAGGACATTTTGACAAAGCAGGCGTTCCTGTAAAGAGATTCCTGAAGGAGTTCAGATTCGAGAACGCTGCAGAATATGAAGTTGGACAGGAAATCAAAGCTGATATCTTTGCTGCAGGCGATCACATCGACGCAACTGCAATCTCCAAAGGTAAAGGTTTCCAGGGCGCGATCAAGAGACACGGACAGTCCAGAGGCCCCATGGCTCACGGTTCCAAATACCATCGTCATGCAGGTTCCAACGGCGCCGCATCTGATCCCAGCAAGGTATTCAAGGGTAAGAAGATGCCCGGCCAGATGGGACATGTACAGGTGACTGTTCAGAATCTTGAAATCGTACGCGTAGATACAGAAAACAACTTACTGTTAGTAAAAGGTGCTGTTCCGGGACCTAAGAAATCTCTGGTGACCATCAAAGAGACAGTAAAGTCTTTATAATGAGAAAGGAGGAGCATCAGAATGGCAAACGTAACTGTTTATAATATGGAAGGCAATGAAGTTGGAACCATGGAGCTGAACGACGCAGTGTTCGGCGCCCCGATCAACGAGCATCTGCTTCATCTTGCTGTTGTTCGCCAGCTTGCAAATAAACGCCAGGGCACTCAGAAAGCCAAGACACGTTCTGAGGTAAGCGGCGGCGGAAGAAAACCGTGGAGACAGAAAGGAACAGGTCATGCAAGACAGGGTTCCATCCGTGCACCACAGTGGACCGGCGGCGGTATTGTATTCGCTCCCGTTCCGAGAGATTACTCCGTGAAGATGAACAAGAAGGAGAGAAGAGCAGCGTTAAGATCCGCTCTTACTTCCAAAGTTCAGGACAATAAGCTTGTTGTAGTTGACAGCCTCGCACTTTCCGAGATCAAGACAAAGGAAATGCAGAGAGTTCTCAATAACCTGAAAGCAGACAAGGCGCTTGTTATCACAGCTTCTGATGATCAGAACGTGATCCTTTCCGCAAGAAACATCGCCGATGTACAGACTGCAACAGTAAATACCATGAACGTATACGACGTTATGAAACACAACACTGTCGTAGTTACCAAAGATGCTGTGGCATCTATTGAGGAGGTGTACGCATAATGGCAGATATCAAATATTATGACGTAATCCTGAAACCGGTGATTACAGAGAAATCCATGAATATCATGGGCGAGAAGAAATATACATTCCTTGTACATCCGTCAGCAAACAAGTCTCAGATCAAAGAGGCTGTTGAGAAAATGTTCGAAGGCACCAAAGTTAAGAGTGTCAACACCATGAACCTTGACGGAAAGAAGAGACGCCGCGGAATGGTTGTCGGAAAGACTGCCAAGAGCAAAAAAGCGATCGTCGCTCTCACAGAGGACAGCAAGGATATTGAGATTTTTGAAGGACTGTGATCACTTAATGAGTGCAAGTCGACAGACGCGGCACGAATTTAGTGAGGTCCTATAACAGAGCGCACTTCGGAAG
>DWXL01000216.1 GCA_019119235.1 Candidatus Blautia excrementigallinarum
AAATATCGTTAATGGTGACGTTGGGGATATTTTTCAGCTGGGCGTACTGCATGATCGCCTTCCTGGCGGCAAAAAGTCCCTTTGCCGCGGAATATCCCTCGCAGTCGGTAAGCTGCTGGCGCATGTCGTAAATCACCTCGTCAGGAGTGCGGAATCCGAAAGGAGCAGGATTGCCGATGTTCAGTTTCAGCACATTGGTCCCTTCTTCTTCCATTCGGTTGGCTTCCTCTACAACAGGTCCCCTTACATCATATAAAACATTGTCAAGCTTTGATGATTTCTTAAATGTACGCATGGTTTTTCCTCCCGGATTACTGTTCTTCTGAATATCTGCCGGTTTATCCGGCGTCGGCGCCTGGCCGTTTTGTGCCTTCGGCTCAATCTGTGACTCCGTGGCTGCCTCCGGCCCGTTCATGCCGGAAAGCCAGTCGGGATCCGTATGCAGGGCGTCTGCAAGAAAGTGAAGCACGTCAGTACGCGGCAGAGTTTTTCCGCTTACATACTGGCTTACATGGCTCTTGCCCAACTTGATGCCACGGGTCTCAGCCGCCCGGACAAGATCGATCTGTTTCATGTGCTGTTTTTCCATGGAAGCCTTCAGTCTTTGGGCAAACAGTTCTTTTGACATTACGTTACCTCCCGAATCCAGATGATTTCAGTGAATTTTGAACAAAAAGAATAAGACACTGAAGTCTGATTGAGTTTCGAATTGAACTTACATGAGCTGCAGATGAAAAAAGTTCAATCCCCATATCTGAGAGTATAGCATATAAAGTTCAAAAGTTCAATAACAAAAAAGAGATTATCCTAAAAAAATACCCCGGCGGAAAATCCGTCGGGGTATTTGGATAGAAATCTGAATTGCAAATCGGAAGATTATAACTGCGGGCCGGCTGCAACAAGCGCCTTGCCTGCTTCGTTACCTTCGTATTTAGCAAAGTTCTTAACGAATCTCTGCGCAAGATCTTTTGCCTTTGCGTCCCATTCGGAAGCGTCAGCGTAGGTGTTGCGAGGATCCAGGATGTTGGTGTCAACGCCTGCAAGCTCTGTAGGAACTTCAAAGTTGAAGTACGGGATCTTCTTGGTCGGAGCGTTGAGGATATCTCCATTGAGGATAGCGTCGATGATACCGCGGGTATCCTTGATGGAGATACGTTTGCCTGTTCCGTTCCATCCGGTATTTACCAGATAAGCTTTCGCGCCGTTTGCTTCCATTCTCTTAACAAGCTCTTCTGCATATTTGGTGGGATGCAGTTCAAGGAAAGCCTGTCCGAAGCATGCGGAGAAAGTAGGTGTGGGCTCGGTGATACCGCGCTCTGTACCCGCAAGCTTAGCTGTAAATCCGGACAGGAAGTAGTACTGTGTCTGCTCCGGAGTCAGGATGGATACCGGCGGAAGTACGCCGAATGCGTCTGCGGAAAGGAAGATAACTTCTTTTGCGGCAGGAGCGGCGGAAACCGGACGTACAATCTTCTCGATGTGGTCGATCGGATAGGAAACACGGGTGTTCTCGGTAACGCTCTTATCGTCGAAATCGATCTTGCCGTCAGCGTCTACGGTAACGTTCTCAAGGAGAGCGTTGCGTTTGATGGCATTGTAGATATCCGGCTCGGATTCTTTGTCAAGGTTGATAACCTTTGCATAGCATCCGCCTTCGAAGTTGAAGATACCGTTGTCGTCCCAGCCATGCTCGTCGTCGCCGATCAGGAGACGCTTGGGATCTGTGGACAGGGTAGTCTTGCCGGTTCCGGAAAGACCGAAGAAGATAGCGGTGTTCTCGCCGTTCATATCTGTGTTTGCGGAGCAGTGCATGGAAGCGATGCCCTTCAGCGGCAGATAGTAGTTCATCATGGAGAACATACCTTTCTTCATTTCTCCGCCGTACCATGTGTTCAGGATAACCTGCTCGCGGCTTGTGATGTTGAATACAACGGCTGTCTCGGAGTTCAGTCCCAGCTCTTTGTAGTTCTCAACTTTGGCCTTGGACGCGTTGTATACAACGAAATCCGGCTCGAAGTTCTTCAGTTCTTCCTCTGTGGGGATGATGAACATGTTCTTAACGAAATGAGCCTGCCATGCAACTTCCATGATGAAACGGATCGCCATGCGGGTGTCGGCGTTGGCGCCGCAGAATGCGTCTACTACGAAAAGTCTCTTGTTGGAGAGTTCCTTAAGAGCGATATCTTTAACAGCGTTCCATGTCTCAACGGAAGCCGGATGGTTGTCGTTCTTGTATTCATCGGATGTCCACCATACAGTGTCCTTGGAATTCTCGTCCATAACGATGAATTTGTCTTTCGGTGAACGGCCTGTATAGATACCAGTCATGACGTTGACTGCGCCAAGTTCTGTTGTCTGGCCTTTCTCAAAGCCTTCCAGACCGGGTTTGGTCTCTTCTTCAAACAGCATTTCGTAAGAAGGATTGTATACGATTTCTGTGGTTCCGGTAATGCCATACTTACTTAAATTGAGTTCTGCCATTTTACATCTACCTCTTTTCTTTAATAGTAATAGATTGTCTCTATAATATTATACATAACTGGATTATAAAATCAACAGCAAAATGGTCTGAATTAACAAATTTTTAACAATCTGGAAAAGATTATGCCCGGCGCAAAATGTCATATCTGCCCGTCATAATTTGGCGAACGAATTTCATTGACTTTTTTCAGAGCGGGGCGTAAGATGAAACCATCTAAAAAGCAGGACCATCCGCCTGCATCACCCTTCTTCTGAAGGGCTTCGGGGAATTTTCAGCATTTTATTTATTATGGCATGGTATCTGTATGTCAGTTTATACAGATCCGTTATTCTATCATGGAAGATTGGGGAGACTTGTTCTCTTTGATCTTATATAAAAGAATACGCCGCTTTTTCCTGCATATGTGCAGGAGTCTTCGGGTACGCAGTACCTGTCTTTTTATCTTGTTTATGCTTTTTAAAGAAAACCTGTCTTAATTCAAATCATCATTAAATCCTCACATATAAGGAGAAAGCGGGCGTGATCTATGAGAAAACGTATGCGGAGCAGGCCTCCGCCTGACCAGATTATAAAGAAAGAAGGAACAGATATATGAAGACGGCAGAACGTGCGGGAAGGTTCATCTGTGCTGCAGCTGCAGCCGCGGGATTTATATTGCTCATCCTTCCTCTGTGGGGGATCCGGGTCAATGTTGTTCTGTCCGGTTCCATGGAACCGGCGATCCCGACAGGGGGAATTGTTTTTACAGATACGCGGCAGACAGCGCCATGTACAGGAGATATTATCACATATCGGCTGGGAGAGACCACCGTGACACACAGAGTTGTGCGGACAGAGAAGGGCAGTTATATAACCAGAGGAGACGCCAATGACGGAGAAGACGCATCGCCTGTGGCGCCTTCTCAGGTTGTAGGGACGGTTGTGTTCTGTCTTCCCCGGCTGGGATACGCTGTGGCATTCCTGCAGAAAAGAACTGTTTTCTGTCTGCTTCTTCTGGTGATCGTTCAGGAAATGATTTTTTTTATAATTCAACGGAAAGGAGAGCGCGGGAGAAAACCGCGCAGGAAGACAATATGAAAAGAAATATGGAGAAAATACTGCTCCTTGCAGGCGTTCTGGGACTGGCTTCGATCGGCGGGGTATCCGCTTATCTGACCGATTTTGACAGTGCGCAGAACCAGTTTACGGTAGGAAAGGTAGATATAGAGCTGGATGAACCGAACTGGACACCAGAGGAATATACGAAGATCGAGCCGGGAAAAGAGATTGACAAGGATCCCCAGATTACAAATACAGGAGTAAACGATGCATTTGTTTATCTCGAGATTTCAGTTCCGATGGCGGATGTGATGGCGGCAGATACAGACGGCAGCCGTCAGGAACAGAAACTCCAGGAACTGTTTTCCTACGAAATTAAAGAAAGCTGGACACGGCTGAAATCAGAAGCTGCGGAGAACAGTATGGTTTATGTCTATGCCTACAATGAGATCCTTAAGCCGGAGGAAACCACAGAGACACTGTTCGATACCGTAAAATTTCTTAATATCATAGAAGGCCAGCTTGACGGACAGCAGATCGAAATACCGGTAAGGGCCTACGCGATCCAGGCGGCATATACAGGAGACAGTCAGGAAACGGTGCCGGAACAGGCCAAAGCTGCTTTCGAGAAATATGTAAACCAGAACAGAGAGCAGGAAGGACAGACAACAATATAACTGCTGTACAGGAAAGGACACAGGTAAACGATGATGGCAGATAAAAAGAAAATCAGACTTCTTCTGCTGGCCGGCCTGGCAGGAATGCTGGGGATCAGCGGGACTGCCGCCTATCAGACAGCCTTTGACGGAACCGTGAACAGGACATCGGTGGGAAACAATACCACTTTTATAGAAGAAGAATTTCCGGATCCGACGCCGGTCCCTCTGGAAGAGGATCCTGAATATCAGAAAAAAGTCTGGGTCAGCAATACTGCCTCCGGTGAGGAGGGCCATAATGTGGACTGCTATGTGAGGATAGCTCTGGGATACTCAAACAGCGACATCGGCAAGGCGGTAACGTTAAAAAATCTGGATACAGAAAACTGGGTTTATAAGGACGACGGTTATTACTACTACAAAAAACTGCTCAGAGAGGGAGAATCCACCACGCCGCTGTTTACAGGAGTTTCGATAGATTCTTCCAGAGTGGAGCAGAGCTTTTTGGATACGATCTCGGAATTTGAGATCCAGGTCTATGAGGAGTCTGTACAGGCGGAGGGCGCAGAGGACTACGAGGGAGCCTGGCGGCACTGGCAGGCATCTGAAAGCAGGTGACGGTATGAACAGGACAGTAAAAATTACGGCAGCCCTTTTTGGCATACTTCTTCTCGGGATCACGGGAACTTATGGGTATTTTTCGGATACCCTTAAGGTGACGAATCATCTGGCTGTGGGAGATGTCAATATCGGACTTGCTGAATATGAAAAGAAAGGCAGCACAGAGGTGGCCTACAGGAATCCCAAGATACTGCTTCCGGGAGAGGTTTTTTCAAAAATTCCCCGGATCACCAATTACGCCATGCCCTGCTGGGTCAGAGCGAGGATTACTTTTGATAGCGGAGGCTCTGAAATGGAAGGGCTGGATGAATCCATGATCTCCGGCTTTTCAGAAGAATGGGTGAAACGCGGAGAATATTATTACTGTACGGAAATCCTGAAGAGAAAAGAATCAGTAGATCTTTTCCAGTCTGTCTCTGTTCCGGCACACTGGACGGAACTCCATGAGGATCAGGAACTGGGGATCACAATACAGGCGGAGGCGATCCAGGCCGCCAATTTTACCCCGGATTTTACTGCGATGTCTCCATGGGGGAATCAGGAGATCCAGCAGTGTATACATGAACAGAACGGAACTCCGGTATGTCCGGACGAGGCGGCGGAACTGTCTGTGGAGTTTAACGGGAAAGCCCATAAACTCATGGCAGTACCGGGGGACTTCTTTTCCAACATGGGAACGGCTATGCCGGGTGATGTTTTTGAAGATACGATTGAAGTGTCCAACACAACAGACCAGGAGGCGGAGATCTTTTTCCGTACGGCAGTGGAAGGCCAGGAAGAAGAACAGATACAGATGCTGAATGAAACAGGGCTTTCCATTTATCTGAACGGACAGCGGGTCTATCAGGGAAATCTTGCCTCTCCGGAACTGGAAGAGGATCATTCTCTGGGGATCTATCCTGCAGGGCAGGAGGGGGAAATGAAATTTGTGCTCGAGATTCCGGATAAATGGGACAATGCATATGCTCTGCGGGACGCAGAAGTACAATGGATATTTACAGTCAATGAACAGGAGAAAACGTCCGGCCGGGATGACGGGCAGAGCTTTTATGGCGATGCATCCATGAAGGGATCAGAGTATTCAGCTCCTGTGAAGACCGGAGATGAAACAGAGGTGAAATGGGCTGTGATTCTTGTCATTATATCCGGAGGAGGCGTCCTGGCGGCTGCAGTCTACAGAAAAAGGAGACGGAGATCATGAAAAAAAGAATTATTTCGGCGGTGCTGGCGGCCGTAGTAGCATTATCGGCGGTTCCTGCTTCTGCGCTGCCGCCTGCTGTTGCTGAAGAAAAAACAGAAACTGCTGTACTGGAAGAACAGGAAACGGGGATACAGGACATGGCCGTAGAGAATGCAGAAACAGAGACGTCTGACACATCAGACGATACCGCCGGCGGGGAACCGGGAACAGCGCCGGAGGGAGATATCGGTGAAGAACCTGCCGAAGAGGAATCCGGCGGGAATACGGAACAGGACGAACCGACAGATCAGGGAGCGGCTGGACAATTGACGGAGGAGGATGACCTTCTCATAACCACTCCGCCTGAACCAGACGGTACAGTTCCGGACAACAACCTCCCGGAAAATACAGAGAACCGGCTCCCGGAATCTCAGGATACAGAAACGCCGGTCTGGACGACAGAAGACATGGAAGACGACGCAGAAGATAATACAGAAGAAGATACTGCGGAGATTTTTCAGATACAGATTCCGGATCATGAGACTGATCATGCAGCTGTGATTTTTGAGACAGACCTTAAAAGTGAGACAGACAGAGCGGTAACTGACGGCGGTGAAGATGTCTTTGCAGAAGATATATCCGGAAGTGATACCGTAGAGATAACAGAATTGCAGATGCCCGAAATGAAAGCACAGGATCCACAGACAGAAACAGGTACCCTGGTATTAAGCGAGAGCACTGGCCGTGCAGGGCGGAGTATTGATATGTGGACAGATAAGGAAGCGGGACTGATCTCTGACAACAGTGCGGCCGCGGAACTGACAGATGGGGAAGAATCACTGACAGACCTGGAGAAGGCACGGGAATTACTGCCGCCGGATGTTGCTGATCTGCTGACCGGAGAAATATTCCGGTCTGCTGCGGACCGGGAGCATGACTGTCAGGAAGGTGCTCCGGTGAAGTTCTATGTAATTCCTTCCGACGGTTATGAAGTAGATAATGTCAGAGGCTCCGGCGACAATGGCGCGATCGAAATAGTCTCATATGGAGAGTATTATTACGGACTTGTTATGCCTGACTCTGATGTATCTCTGTACATCGAAACATCTCCGATCCCGAAACCGAAAGCGGCAGTCAGGGCACAGGCGGCGGATAACGGTGCTCCGGTATCTCTTTCCGAGGC
>DWXL01000217.1 GCA_019119235.1 Candidatus Blautia excrementigallinarum
GTTATACTCCTTTCAGATTCTTGAAATCTATATGTTGTTTTTAGTTGTTAACTTTTCCAGTCGCGTACAGTATATCGCATCTTTCCATAAATTGCAATTGCCTTATTGGTAAATAATTCATGAAAAAAACATGACTTTTCTGTAACTTTCACTAATATCAGTACACAAATACTGCCACTCCATATGGCGGAAGGGGGTATGCAAAGGAATATTCCCTGTTGTCGCACTCTTTCTTCTCCGCTTTGTAAACCACCGGTTTGTCCAGAAGTCCGTGTTCGTTCATGATCAGTTTATACTGTTTCTTCTTCGGTACTCCTACCCGGTAATCGGATCTCTCCACCGGCGTGTAGTTTACCACAAAGAGCAGGTTGTTCCTCTTGGTAGGTGATTTCCTTACCAGGCTGAAGATGCTTCTGTCTCCGTCGTTGGGATTGATCCACTCGAATCCTTCCGGATCGTTGTCCCCCGCGTAGAGAGCCGGGTACTTTGTATACATATGCAGAAGAGTCTTCACAAATTCCTGCATATCTCTGTGATTCTCTTCTCCCAGAAGATACCAGTCAAGTTCTCTCTCCTCGCTCCACTCCCGAAGCTGGGCAAATTCCTGTCCCATGAAGAGGAGTTTCTTGCCCGGATGGAAAAACATGAACGCGTAGGCTGCCTTCAAATTCTTAAACTTGTCGTCCAGGTATCCCGGCATCTTGTTGAGCATGGAACACTTCAGGTGGACCACCTCGTCATGGGAGATCACCAGGATGTATTTCTCGCTGTAGGCGTAGGTCATGGAGAATGTCATCTTGTTATGGTTGTATTTGCGGAAATAGGGATCCAGCTTCATGTACTCCAGGAAGTCGTTCATCCATCCCATGTTCCACTTCAGGGAGAATCCCAGGCCGTCGTCCTCCGCCTTGCCGGTAACCTTCGGCCATGCGGTGGATTCCTCCGCGATCATCACTGTTCCGTGATTCCGTCCCAGAACCACTGTATTCAGGTGCTTGAAGAACTCAATCGCTTCAAGGTTCTTATTGTCGCCGTATTTATTGGCAACCCACTGGCCGTCTCTCTTGCCGTAGTCCAGATACAGCATGGAGGCGACGGCGTCCACGCGGAGACCGTCCACGTGGCATTCCTCAATCCAGAAAAGAGCGTTCGCAATGAGGAAATTCTTCACTTCCGGCTGTCCGTAGTTATAGATCTTGGTTCCCCAGTCCGGATGCTCGCCCTGCCGGGGATCCTGATGCTCGTAAACGGCGGTGCCGTCGAAGTTCGCAAGTCCGTGGGCGTCTTTGGGGAAATGACCCGGAACCCAGTCAAGGATAACGCCGATCTTGTTCCTGTGAAGATAATCCACCAGATATTTGAAATCCTGCGCGCTTCCATAGCGGGAGGTGGGCGCATAATATCCTGTCACCTGGTATCCCCAGGAACCGTCGAAGGGATGCTCCGCGATTCCCATAAGCTCTACATGGGTGTATCCCATTTCTTTTACATATTTCGCAAGCTCATGGGCGAATTCTCTGTAATTATAGAAACCGTCTTCGTCTTCTTCCGTGATGGGATGCTTCTTCCAGGAACCGGGATGTACTTCATAGATAGCCATGGGAGAGACTTTTTCATCAAAATTCTGGCGGTTCTTGATCCATACCGCATCTTTCCATACATAGTCTGTAATATCGGTAACTCTCGAGGCGGTGCCAGGTCTCATCTCGGCTTCATTGGCGTAGGGATCCGCTTTATAAAGCTTCTCTCCGTGCATTCCGACGATGAAGAATTTATAGAGATCGCCGATCTTCGCACCGGGAACAAACACTTCAAACACGCCGATCGGGCCGGCTTTGGTCATGGGATTGGCTTCCTCGTCCCAGTTATTGAAGTCTCCGATCACGGAAACAGACTGTGCCCTGGGCGCCCATACGGCAAAATATACGCCCTTCTTCCTTCCCTGTGTAGTGGGATGGGCTCCCAGCTTCTTATAGATATCATAATGTGTGCCCTGACCGAACAAATACTGGTCAAGTTCCGTAAACTGCATTTTCTCTCCCATCAATACTACCTCCCTTAAAGTGTTTTATTTAAAAGCAAAAATCTGGCTTTCATTCGGTTCCAGTGTTACGCGGAGGCATCCGTTCTCAGCCACGCCTTCGCTTCCGTCGATAAGACTCGTGTATGTCTTACCTCCCAGCGGCTCCCGGATACACAGTTCCGCCGGATTCTCGTCATTGTTCACAGCGACCACTACGCCCTCTTCTCCCAGGATCCTGGCGAAAGCGTACTGTCTGTTGGTAAGGAGCAATTCCTGATAACTTCCGTCAGAAAGCGCCGGCTGTTCTCTGTGGATCCTGCCCAGCGTCTTCACCCATTCCAGAAGCTTCGGATCGTCAGGATCCTTAAGCGCCTCCTTCAGATCTACCGCCGGACGGAGAGGATCGTCGTTGGCGCCTTCTTTGCGCCCTTTGATCCCCCATTCGGATCCATAGTAGATGGACGGGATTCCGGGTAAAGTAAACAGAAGCGTGTGTACCGGATAAATATGGCCCGGCACGTTCAGCTTCGAGGCGATCCTGTCCACGTCGTGGTTATCCACGAAGGAATACAGCTTCATTCCCTTATAAATACCTCCGTTGGCGTCAAACTCCCTGCGGATGGTATGGGCGATCTCGAAATAGTTGTGATCATTATGTCCGGAATACAGCCCCTTATGCAGTTCATAGTTGGTTACAGAATCCAGCATCTCCGGCTTCACATAACGGCTGTAATCCCCATGGATCACCTCGCCCATCAGCCAGAAATCTTTTTTCTTATCATTGGTATAACGCCGCATATCCTCCATAAAGGAGAACTCCAGACAGTCCGCGCAGTCGAGGCGGATGCCGTCGATATCAAACTCATCGATCCAGAAACCGATCACGTCAAGAAGATATTCCCGTACCTTCGGCTCCCACAGATTCAGATTCACAAGTTCAAAACAGTTTCTCCAGGCCTCGTAACCGAAACCGTCGTTATAAGGGGTGTTCCACCCGAAATTGATTCCCTTGTACCAACAGCAGTAGGGAGAGTTCTCCCTGTTCTTCTGAATATCCTGAAAAGCAAAAAATTCGCGGCCTGTATGATTGAACACGCCGTCCACCACAACCCGGATATCCAGTTCATGCGCTTTCTCCACGAACTTCCTGAAATCTTCATTGTCACCCAGTCTTCTGTCCACCAGGCGGTAATCTCTCGTATCATATCCGTGCGAGGTGGATTCAAACAGGGGACCTATATATATTGCCGTGCATCCGATCTCTCTGATATGAGGCAGCCATTCCATCAGGCTCTCGAACCTGTGCGTCACCTCTGTCTGGTCATTTCTCCTCGGCGCCCCTGTCATACCGATCGGATACATATGATAAAATACTGCTTCTTCAAACCATTTGCCCACTAAGTAGCCCTCCAGTAATCTGCACATAAAAAGTGCTGTTTTTAAGTCTTTTTATAGACATATTATACTAATCCGTACAGTTCCTGTCAACAAAGGAAACCTCCGTATGGACAATTAATTGTCCGCGTAAGCAAAGGGACAGCATTATATCTGCTGTCCCTGTAAATCCGTGTTTATTTTGTTTATAAACGGCGTCTGCGAACTGCAATTAATAATATTCGCCGCTTTCCTCGTCATAATATTCGTCGCCGGAACCGTCGTCATAGTATTCCTCTTCAGAGCCGTCACTGTAGTCTTCGCTTCCGTCGCTGTAATCGCCGCTTCCGTCGTCAAAGGATCCTTCGGATCCGTCCTCCGATCCTTCCTCAGAAGAGGAATTCCCTTCGTATCCGGCTACAAGACCGTTCTCAAGGGAGCTGTCCCAGAAATCAGAGTAGGAGGCATACTGAAGATCCACGCCCTTGGCCTCAGCAAGCTCGCTGACTGTCATCAGCTTATATCCCTTCTCCACCAGATCCGGGATCAGGCGGATGGCCGCCTGTACGGAAGGTTCATGGATATCGTGCATCAGGATAATGGAACCGTCGGTAAGATCCCCGTT
>DWXL01000218.1 GCA_019119235.1 Candidatus Blautia excrementigallinarum
CCCCCTGTTGACAACAATACCTTCCCGCAGGTACAATAATGTTCATAAACATCCCGGGGAGGAATTGCAATGCGTCTGCAGACAGTACAGGAAGCGCTGAAGAAGAAAAATATTTCTTATGAATATACAGAGGAGGACGGCTGCGGGAGTCTGGATTTCATGTTCCGTGGCCTGAGCTTTCATGTGTGGGAATACTGTGACGGGGGCTGGGGAGCCGAAACCAACGTGTTCGCGGCAGGCCGCAGCGAGGACATCGAGGGGGATTATGAAGAAATCATTTCCCGGGAGATCCTCTCCTGGCCGGATATGATCGCCTGAATACCGGAGGTCTGGAACCCTGGTCGTAAATAACAGACCGGAATAACGAATGCAGGGATTCGAGGATGTATGTTCGTAGCTTAAACTGTCCCGGATCCTGCGCCGGGACCCGCCGGCGGATTCCGGCAGACAGCAGAAAGGAACATCATGGAGTTAAAGAACATTCAGAAAGAAGGAACCGAATACAGAGAGGCAGTTCATGCGTTATATGAGGAGGCGTTTCCGGAGATCGAGCGGAAGCCTTTCTCTTTGATGGAGGAGCTTTCCGCCAGAGGCAAGATGGAAATGCTGGCAGTTGTGGAGGACGGGGCGTTTCTGGGCCTCGCCATTAACATGATGGCGGGAAAAACGGCTCTTCTGGACTATTTCGCCATTTCCCCGCAGCAGAGGGGCGGCGGGATCGGCAGCAGAAGCCTGAAGCTTCTTCTGGAACGGTTCCGTGACCAGAAATATATTTTCGAGATCGAGATGCAGGACGCTTCGGCGGATAACGCGAAAGAGCGGGAGCGCAGGAAGGCTTTTTATCTCAGGAACGGTCTGAAGGAGACGGGGGTTTTTGCCAATGTATACGGAACGGATTTTGAGCTTCTGACCCCGGACGGAGAACTCTCCTATGAGGAGTATACGGATATTCTTTATGATATTCTGGGGAAGGAAGGCGTGGCTGTCCTGAACCCCAGGCTTCTGTCGGTTTGAAATCACATGTGCAGGACCGGGCGGAACGAGAGTGTCGATGAGCCGGAATATTCTGTTTTGCCGGCGGCACAGCCGTTGAATTTTTTATGGAGAACTGAAATATATGTTGACCCCGGAGGAATTCACACATGCAGCCAATTTACGCGACCAGCATAAAAATAAATAAATCCTGTTTCCATCTGATTCTGCGTTCCGGCGAAAATCTGAAAAACGCCGGGGTATATCTTGTCAGACAGGAGCTGAATCCTGCGGTGAAGGAGCGGACGCTGCTTCCTTTTTGCTGCGCGCATAAGGGGGAGAACGCCGTTGAGGCGGAGCTGGATATTGCTGAGATGGATACAGACCATGCGGACTGGAGCGTTCTGGTTTCTTTTGCCCCGGCCGGTCTGTCTGAAGCGCAGGGAGATTCCGCTACGCCGGAGGATCAGGCACGCCCTGCATCTTTGCATCCTGTCATTCTTGGAGGAAGCCTCCGGGTGCGTCTGATCCTGGGAAATTATGAATACCGGAGAGAAGGGCGGATTTTCCTTCCCATGGGAGGTACGGGACACCGGCTGATCCTGCGGTGCCGTCCTGCAACGAAGTACGACGGCCCGGGCACCAGGCTGAAAGAATTTCTTGCCTTTGGTCTGTACCGCGTCCTGCGGCCTCTGTGGAATAAGAAACGTATCTGGGTGGTGTTTGAGAAATATTCTTCTTCTGCCCAGGACAACGGTTTTTACTTTTTCCGGTACTGTATGGAGAATCTGGAAGAGAAGGAACGGAAGCGGATTTTCTTTATACTGGACAGGGATTCCGCTCAGTGGCCTGCGGTGGAGAAATACGGGAGAAACGTGATCCCCTTTATGAGTTTCCGCCACATTCTCTATATGTTGGCGGCCAGGCTTTATGTGGCTTCTGACAGCAGGATCCACGGGTATCTCTGGCAGCCGAAGCCGAACCTGATCTCCAGGGAGATTAACCGCCATGATATATATTTTCTGCAGCATGGAGTGCTGGCTCTGAAAAGGGTGGAAAAGCTTTTCGGCAGGAACGGCGCCTGTCCGGTGACCTATTTTACTGCGTCGTCTGCTTTTGAGCAGGATATTGTGGTGAGAGAGTTCGGGTATGATCCGGAGAATGTCCCTGTTGTGGGACTTGCCCGCTGGGATGTGCTGGAAAATCATGAGGATCCGGGGCGTCCGTCGATACTGGTGATGCCTACATGGAGATCCTGGCTGGAATATCTGGACGATGAGGAATTCCGGAAGAGCGAATATTACAGGAGATATACTTCGCTGATACAGAACAGGGAGCTTCTTGATTCGCTGAAAGACCGGGGAGCGGAGCTGATTTTTTATATCCACCCGAAACTGAGCCGGTACATGAAGAATTTTCATACGGACAGCTCTCTGGTAAAACTGATCTCTTTTGGGGAGAAACCATTGAACCGGCTGCTTATGGAATGTTCCATGCTGGTCACAGATTATTCCAGCGTCTGCTGGGACGTGTATTATCAGGAAAAACCGCTTCTGTTTTATCAGTTTGACCTTGATCTTTATGAAAAAACCAATGGAAGCTATATAGATATGGAAAAGGATCTTTTCGGGGAGCGTTGTACCGAAGAGATGGAACTGGTGGAGAAGCTGAAAGAATATATGGCGGACGGTTTCCGGGAAAAAGAAATCTACGCCGCTATGCGGCCCGGATATTTTGCGTACCGGGATCACAGCAACTGCCGGAGGACTTACGAATATATCATCGGGAAGGGGTACTGAAAGAGGCCGGCCTTATCTCATATAAAAGGAGAAATTATTTACAAGATGGAAAATAAACTGACGTTTACAAAACAGAATACCCTTGCGGTTAAAGGGCTGGCGATCGTGTTTTTGCTCACTTACCACTGTTTTTCCAATTCCGCCAGGCTGTATGGCCATGAGGTGAATTTCTGGCCGCTGTCTCAGGACGCGGTGATGATGATCAGCCGCAATATGGTTCACTGTGTGGGGATTTTTGCCTTTCTGTCCGTGTACGGCCTGACCTTGTCTCTGAAAAAACAGTATGAACAGTACCGGTTTACGGGACAGGAGGCCACGCTGTTTGTTCTCAAAAGATACGTGAACCTTGTATTTCTTTTTCTCCTGCCGTTTTTCTTCTGCGCGGGAATCACCTTTGTGCTGGGAATGTCCCGGTATTCCAACGGATTCTGGGCCAACATCACCAGTGTGTTCATGGACATGCTGGGACTGGGGCATCTTTTCGACACTCAGCCTCTGATCTCTACCTGGTGGTATTTAAGCCTGGAAGTGCTGCTGATCGTATTCGTGCCCTTCGCGGTGCGCTTCTATAAGAAATATGGCTGGCTGACCATAGCCATGGTGCTTCTTCCGGGAAGTTTCCTTCTGGAAAAGCACGTGCATCTGACAAAGTATCTCTTCGTGGTGCCTTTTGCGGTGTGCTTTGCGGACAGAAACGTGCTGGAGAGACTGAAAGCTTATGCCATTGTGAAAAATAAAGTGCTCAACAAGCTGCTGAAGTTTGTGATCTCTGCAGGGCTGATCGTTCTGATGACGCTGCTGTTCGACAGTAGATGGGGCTTAGAGCATTTCGAATTTGCCCTGCACGGGCTGATCCCGGTGACGGTGATCTACTGGGCGTATGAGTTTCTGACGGATCTCCCGTTGGTCAATCCTTTTCTGGAATTCCTGGGGAAAAGATCTGCCGATATTTTCTACTGTCATACTTTCGTGCGGGCTATGTGGCTGAAAGACGTTACATATTCCTTCGGACACGCCTTTCTGATCTGGCTGTTCCTTCTGGCGGTAAGTATCCTGATCTCCTTTATTCTGGATGTCCTTCGGAAACTTTTTCATTACAGGCAGATTACAGGCGCGGCGCTGAACCGGATCATGGAATGGGCCGGCCAGGTGCTGTGAGTGTTTCTTTGCAGATTATATACAGAAACGGGGTTGTCTGTCCGACAACCCCGTTAAAATATCTGCGGCCGGATATCGGCATTTACAGCAGATTTTTGATACACTCGCAGATCTGTCTGCTGTGAGTATGATCCGTACTTCTGAAGTATCTCTTCCGCATAGCCTCGTATTCCGGTTTCATGCGAAAATCATTTTTTATCTGTTCTTCCAGTTTATCCAGAAGCTCATCGCAGTTCTCTGCCCTGTCGCCGAAGAGTTCGGTACGCATGTTCAGGTAGCTGCCCTGGGCTTCTTCGTATTTATCAAGATCGAACTGGTAGAAAAGGATGGGCTTGTCCTGATAGAGGACGTCCCAGCAGACGCTGGAATAATCTGTGATCAGCATCCTGCAGCGCATCAGCATTTCATTTACCGCGACTTCGCCGAAGGAGATCAGATGGATCCGGCTGCCTTTGGCCCGGAAGGCGTCCACATATTCCTGGAACTTCGCGTGAAGATAAAAATTCACCTGCAGATCGTATTTCTCCAGAATATACAGGAAGCGTCTGGAATTCAGAAGTTCCATATAATTCCGGAAATAATCGCTCTGTTCGAAAGCCTCGTCGGGGACGGAATCCAGCCAGTTGCGCCAGGTCGGCATGATGAGGATCTCTCTTTTTCCCTGTGATTTGTCGTGAAGGACGTCCCAGCGGGGCAGTCCCGTATTGATGACTTCTTCAGGATCGTACCCGAAATTATCTACGATGATCTTTTTTTCATCTTCGGTGGAAACAACGAAAAGATCGCATCCGCCTCTTTTTCCCTTTCCATAGAAGAAGTCGACCTGCTTCAGGGCAATGACTCCGTGCTGGAGGAAAACGAAGGGAATCTTTTTGATGTACCGGTTAAAAATACTGTGCCGGCTCTGCATGGCGTAGGTATGGTACCGGGCGTCTGAACTGACGATCAGGTCGGCAGCCAGCAGATAGCACATATGGCGGATCGTCATGAAGTCCAGCAGGTGGTCTTTATAGGGCTCCAGTTTCCCGCGGTCCGGAGAATCTTTGGTGATGATATAGTAAATCTGTTTTTTTAGATATTTTTCTTCGTTTTCGTCCATACAGTGTTTGAAGAAATAATAGCCGTTGTCCTGGGCCATTTCCGAAAATTTCTCGCACACAAGACAGATATGCTTTCTTTTCCAGTATGGCATTGTGAGGCGGTATATCAATATGGAAAGAAATTCTTTCAGCACGATATCCATACCGTCGTATTTCCCCTTCTGGCGGTAGACGAAAGCCAGCGTCTGTTTGCCTGTGTAGTAGGGGTACAGAAAGAAATTATCATCGCCGGGAAAAGATTCGTTGTACAGGAATTTGTGGAACATCCTGTGCCGGGTATTCATGTGAATAGGAATCTGACAGACGGAAGGACTGTCCGGCAGTTCAAGTTCGATCCTTACATCCCAGTAAAGGCTTTTCCACTGGATGGTATTCAGGTCAAGCTTTACCGTGACGGAAAGAAAGCTGCCGTTCCTGCGGATCCGGGCGGTTCTGAATTCGTAGACGGCCGCGTCCTCCGCCAGTTTATTGCGGAAGCGGAAAACGGTCCTGCCGTAGGAATAAAATCCTGTCTCCAGGTCGAAGCGGATAGTAAGAATCCCTCTGCGCATATTCATGGCGCAAAGCCTGCAGGCAAGGTCTGCTTCCGCCAGAGTGTTCCGGCTACAGAGGACAGCACTGAGAGTGTTGTTTGTCCCGGCATACATGGCGGCAACGTACTCGTCTGCTTCTTCATCATCTTCGTCATTCTGAAACCAGATGCCGTCGGCGAAAATGCTGTGGGTGTTCCGGGATGTTGTGTTCTGTTTGTCTTCAGTCAGGGAAAGGAGGCGGGTTTCATTTCCGGTCTGCTGTTCCAGATAGAACCGGTAATCTTTCTTCCTTTTATATTCTGCCTGGCCTAAAAGCGGCGAAAGATCTGCGGATATCTGCCCGGGAGCCGGGCAGGAAGTGTTGAAGTAAAGTATGTTCCCGGTGTTGCTCTCCTGAGCCAGCAGCCGGAAGCTTTCTTCCGGGGCTGGATGAAAAACATCGGGGACGACTGTAAGTATGTGCGTTGATGAAACTGAAGATTTTACTGCGAGGCTTCCCGAGATATTCTTTTGAAGAGAATAGGGAGAGTCTGCGGTTCCTGTCTGGGGCATATGCTGTTTCCTCCGTTAAGAACTGTATATAATAGGATGAAATGCTGTTCATTACATAATTATAACGACATTTTAACAAAAACGTCATATGGAACGCAAGATAAAATATAAATAATTTTAAAAGAAAATCTTGACAAGCCGGTCGGCGCATGCTATGTTATTACAGAACGCTGCCGAAGACAGCAGGTGCCGTAAGGCATAAGGATCACAACGCCTGCCGAGGACTTAGTATTCTGATAGATTTCAGGAATCCCTTGTTGTTCTATGCAGCAGGGGCTTTTTTAATGTTCATAACGGCGGTATATCAAAATCTATAAGGAGGTGTACCATTTATGGCAAAAGTTGAACTGAAGAAACCAATCGTAGATGAGATCGCGAACAGCATCAAAGACGCACAGGCTGTAGTACTGGTAAACTACAGTGGTCTTACGGTGGAACAGGATACCATCATGCGTAAGGAATTAAGAGAAGCCGGTATTAACTACAAGGTTTACAAGAACACGATGATGAACCGTGCTTTTGAAGGAACTGCATGCGATGAACTTCGCCAGCATCTGGAAGGAACCAACGCTCTGGCGATTTCCGAGACAGACGCGACAGCTCCGGCAAGAATTCTTGCGAAATTTGCGAAACAGTATCCGGCACTGGAACTGGTAGCAGGTATCGTGGAAGGCAACTACAACGATCAGGCTGGCATCATGGCTCTTTCTCAGGTTCCGTCCAGAGAAGAACTTCTTGGCAAACTGCTTGGAAGCATCCAGTCTCCGATCGCCAACTTCGCCCGTGTGCTTAATCAGATCGCTGAGGCACAGGGAGGAAACGCAGAAGCAGCGGCTGAGTAATAAAATTCACGAAGTGAATTTCCGCGCTGCGTAAGGGGAGCCCACGGTTCCCGTTTGGATCTAAACTTTATAAAAATAAAAAATAATGGAGGGAATTTAAAATGGCAAAATTAACAACAGAAGAATTTATTGCAGCAATCAAAGAGTTATCTGTATT
Organism: Candidatus Blautia excrementigallinarum; assembly: GCA_019119235.1. Taxonomy (GTDB): domain Bacteria; phylum Bacillota; class Clostridia; order Lachnospirales; family Lachnospiraceae; genus Blautia_A; species Blautia_A excrementigallinarum. The sequence goes on from DWXL01000218.1 coordinate 7,114, forward strand.
AGAGTTAAATGAACTGGTAAAAGCTTGTGAGGAAGAGTTCGGCGTATCCGCAGCAGCAGGCGTTGTAGTTGCAGCAGCAGGCGGCGCAGCTGAGGCAGCTGAGGAGAAGGATGAGTTCGACGTAGAGCTGACAGAGGTTGGCGCTAACAAGGTTAAGGTTATCAAAGTTGTTCGTGAAGTAACCGGACTTGGCCTGAAAGAAGCGAAAGAAGTTGTTGACGGTGCTCCGAAGGTTGTTAAAGAGGGCGCTTCCAAGGCAGAGGCTGAGGAGATCAAGACTAAACTTGAGGCAGAGGGAGCTAAGGTTACTCTTAAATAATCTTGTTTCTACAGAAGAAAATGCGCAGGAATGCAGTTTGTGTTCCTGCGTTTTCTTTTTCCCGGAAAAACAAAATTTTGGTTGACAGCTTGACAGCAGTGTGTTATAGTGAAAAATGCTATATTATGGCAAGATATGCCTGTTTGCCCGAAAAGGCGGGCAGGGTCATGTTATAATAAATAAAAAAACAGGGGTGAAACGTCAATGGAAAAAAACAGAATTCGTTCTGTAAAAACCGGAAAAAGCATGCGTATGAGCTACCAGAGACAGAAGGAAGTCCTGGAAATGCCGAATCTGATCGAAGTCCAGAAAGACTCCTATCAGTGGTTCCTTGATGATGGGCTGAAAGAAGTGTTTGATGACATCTCTCCGATCGCGGACTACGGCGGAAAGCTCAGCCTGGAATTTATCGACTTTACATTTGACGAGAAGGACGCGAAATACACTATCGAGCAGTGTAAAGAGCGCGACGTGACTTATGCGGCACCTTTGAAAGTCAAAGTAAGACTGATCAATAAGGAAACAGAAGAGATCAATGAACACGAGATTTTCATGGGAGATCTTCCGTTGATGACAGCGACGGGTACTTTTGTGATCAACGGCGCAGAGCGAGTCATTATAAGCCAGCTGGTACGTTCCCCCGGAATCTATTATGCCATTGCCCACGACAAAGTAGGAAAGAGACTTTTTTCCTGTACTGTGATCCCCAACAGAGGCGCATGGCTGGAATATGAGACAGATTCCAATGACGTGTTCTATGTCCGTGTGGACAGAACCAGAAAGGTTCCCATCACAGTGCTGATCCGTGCCCTCGGTATCGGCACCAATGCGGAGATCATTGATCTGTTCGGCGAGGAACCCAAGATCCTTGCCAGCTTTACGAAGGATACTTCCACCAACTATCAGGAAGGCCTTCTTGAATTATATAAGAAGATCCGCCCCGGCGAGCCTCTGGCTGTAGAGAGCGCCGAGAGCCTGATCATGTCCATGTTCTTCGACCCCAGAAGATATGATCTGGCCAAGGTGGGACGTTATAAATTCAACAAAAAACTTCATTTTAATAAACGAATTGTCGGCCATAAGCTTGCGGAGACTGTTGTGGACCCCACTACAGGCGAGGTTCTCGCGGAAGAGGGAGCCAATGTGACCAGAGAGCTGGCTGATACGATCCAGAACGCCGCTGTTCCCTTTGTGTGGATCCAGGGCGAGGAGCGTAAGATCAAGGTTCTTTCCAGTCTTATGGTGGATATCACAAGCCATGTGGAGCTGGACTGCGATCCGAAGTCTCTCGGCGTTACAGAGTTAGTATATTACCCTGTACTGCAGAAAATTCTGGAAGAAAATGACAATCTTGAAGACATCAAGGCAGCCATCAGAAGAGATATCCATGACCTGATCCCGAAACACATTACCAGAGAGGATATCCTGGCTTCCATTAATTATAATATGCATCTGGAATACGGCCTGGGCAATGACGACGATATCGATCATCTTGGCAACCGCCGTATCCGTTCTGTAGGCGAGCTGCTTCAGAACCAGTACCGCATCGGTCTTTCCAGACTGGAGAGAGTGGTGCGCGAGCGTATGACCACACAGGATACGGAGAATATTTCCCCGCAGTCCCTGATCAATATCAAGCCTGTGACAGCGGCAGTGAAGGAATTTTTCGGTTCCTCCCAGCTTTCACAGTTCATGGATCAGAACAACCCTCTGGGCGAGCTGACCAACAAGAGACGTCTGTCCGCCCTGGGACCCGGAGGTCTGTCCAGAGACCGCGCCGGATTCGAGGTCCGCGACGTTCATTATTCTCACTATGGACGTATGTGTCCCATCGAGACCCCTGAAGGTCCCAACATCGGTCTGATCAACTATCTTGCGTCCTATGCAAGGATCAACCAGTACGGTTTCGTTGAGGCTCCGTACCGCAAGATCGATAAGACCGATCCTGAGAACCCGGTAGTAACCGATGAAGTTGTCTACATGACGGCGGATGAGGAAGACAACTACCATGTGGCTCAGGCGAACGAGCCCCTGGACGCAGAGGGACATTTTATCCACAAGAATGTATCCGGTCGTTTCCGCGAGGAGACACAGGAATATGAGAGACATATGTTTGACTACATGGACGTATCCCCGAAGATGGTGTTCTCTGTAGCGACCGCTCTTATTCCTTTCCTTCAGAACGACGACGCCAACCGTGCGCTGATGGGATCCAACATGCAGCGCCAGGCCGTGCCGCTTCTGACTACGGAGGCGCCTGTGGTTGGTACGGGTATGGAGACGAAGACAGCCGTCGACTCCGGCGTATGTGTTGTTGCGAAGAAGTCCGGTACAGTGCTCCGTTCCACATCCACGGACATTACGATCAAGAACGATGACGGAACGAAGGATGAATATCATCTGACCAAGTTCCTCAGAAGTAACCAGAGCAACTGCTATAACCAGAGACCGATCGTGTTCCAGGGAGAGCATGTGGAGGCCGGCGATGTGATCGCCGACGGTCCTTCCACTTCCAACGGCGAACTGGCGCTGGGCAAGAACCCGCTGATCGGATTCATGACCTGGGAAGGATATAACTACGAGGACGCTGTCCTTTTAAGTGAGAGACTTGTACAGGACGACGTATATACTTCCATCCATATGGAGGAGTACGAGGCAGAGGCCAGAGATACCAAGCTGGGACCGGAAGAGATCACCAGAGACGTTCCGGGCGTAGGCGACGACGCTCTGAAAGATCTGGATGAGCGCGGTATCATCCGTATCGGTGCGGAAGTGCGCGCAGGCGATATCCTTGTAGGTAAGGTAACGCCCAAGGGAGAGACCGAGCTTACGGCTGAGGAGCGTCTGCTCCGCGCGATCTTCGGCGAGAAGGCCAGAGAGGTAAGAGATACTTCCCTTAAAGTTCCTCACGGAGAATATGGTATTATCGTTGACGCCAAAGTGTTTACGAGAGAGAACGGCGACGAGCTGGCTCCCGGCGTAAACCAGGCGGTACGTATTTATATTGCGCAGAAACGTAAGATTTCTGTAGGAGATAAAATGGCAGGCCGTCATGGAAACAAGGGTGTCGTATCCCGTGTGCTTCCTGTTGAAGATATGCCGTTCCTGCCTAACGGCCGTCCCCTGGATATCGT
>DWXL01000219.1 GCA_019119235.1 Candidatus Blautia excrementigallinarum
CAAAATACAGCCATGCCACAGCCGTCTCTGTTTCAAAGGAAGTGGGATGGGCCAGTCCGTCCCGCTCCATATCCTCCGACGCGTCTCTGACGATTTCCGTAAGACGGGCAAGATCTTCTCTTCCGATCATATCTCCGTCAACCTGGATCCTCTCACGATAGGAAAAAAGCGTGGGGGAAACATATCTCCCCGTCCGGTATCCGGCTTTCTTAAGAATTGTGGAAAGATAAGCCAGCACGGAACCCTTGCCGTTGGTTCCCGCTATATGTATAAATTTCAGTTTATCCTGGGGATTCCCCAGCCTTCTCATAAGCTCCCTGATACTGTCAAGTCCGGGTACGCTGCCGTATTTTGTGACTTCAGTCAGATATTGTCTTGCCTCGCTGTAGTTCATCATAACAGTTTTTACTGTCCTCCCTGTTTTACGCGTTTGATACGTCCCCACTGCATTTTTCTCTTCCGGTATCCGATAAAAGCCGTAACGCGGACAAAATCCAGAAACAGACGGAAAAAGATATTTTCCAGTATACATATGATCACTGCCTTAACAATGTCGATAAGTCCGATTTTTATGTGCATGGTATAAATCCGCTGGAAAAATATGGTGATCGTCAGCACCGCATTGTACAACGTATACATGAGATAAAATTTGATCATAAAGTCCCAGTTCAGTATACCGGCAGCCGCCGAACAGAACATGGTGATCCATCCCACCAGCTGAAAGAAAGGCGATAAAAGTTCGTACATCAGATAATAGAGATAGGAAACCATTCCGATCCAGCCGTACCGGGGATTGAAAAACATATCCCTGTGTCTGGCCAGACTCTGAAACAGTCCCAGATGCCATCTTCTTCTCTGCTTTCTGAGATCGCCCAGGGATTCCGGAACCTGGCTCCAGCACACCGCGTTGGGTTCATAACGTATGCTGTAGGGGATCTGATTGTTTCTGCAGAAAGCGTGAAGCCTGACAACCAGTTCCATATCTTCTCCCAGTGTATCCCGGTCATATCCTCCCGCCGCGATCACAACGTCCTTCTTAAAAAGGCCGAACGCTCCGGATATGATCATATTTCCGTTGAACCTGTCCAGAAGAATCCTCGCCGCGAGAAAAGAACGGTCATATTCCATGATCTGCATACTTGTAATGAGATTCCAGGGCATCTGGTATCCCACGCGCTTTCCGTCTTTCATTTTCAGGCTCTGGGAGGAACGGACCAGTCCGCCCACAGCGACCACATTCTCCTCCTCCATAACCGGCTGGACGATCTTTTCCAGCGAATCCTCCTGAAGCATGGAATCCGCGTCGATACAGAGAAAATACGGATAGATGGAAGCGTTTATCCCCATATTCAGAGCGTCTCCCTTGCCTCCGTTCTTTTTGCAGATCAGCGTTACAGGCACTTTCAGATTATCCGCCATGTAAATCCTCTGCTCTTCCTGGCATTTCAGTTTTTTTCTTATGGGGCGGTGTACCGTCCGCATATTGAAATGTTCCACCAGAACCTTCACTGTGTCGTCGCCGGATCCGTCGTCCACGATCACGATTTCATAATTCTGATAATCCAGCCTGAGAAGAGACTCTATGCTGTCCACGATGGTCACTTCTTCATTATACGCCGGAACAAGCACTGATACAGGGAAATACGTGGTATGGCGTATTTCATTTTTGATCCTGCGCATTTTGTTCGTATAGTAAAGTTTCCATGCGCCGGTCAGCACAGATCCCAGCAGATAGGTAGCGTAGACCATAAGGTACAGGAGGAAAAAAATATTCACAAATTTTAAAATATATTCCAACACTGCCAGCATTATACACTTCTCCTGTTTTCTGAAATATACGTAAACATTTCCCTTGCAAATCTGTCGTCGCTGTTGAGAAGGGCTTCCTCCTCGCTTCTGGAGAGACCCACTTTTGTAAGTGAAACAGCCGCGTTGTACCGTATATACCAGTTTCCGCTTTTCAGCGCTTTCATCAGAAGTTTTTTCGTTTCCTCATCCGGATAGTTTCCCAGAACCTGGGCGGCGGCTATCGCAGTCTCCTCATCTTTTTTCAGGATCTCCTGAAGGACAGGCACCGCTCTCCGGTCGATATGTGATGAAAAATACCGGATGGCGTCAAAACAGATTTCGTGGTTCCCGGAAGCGAGAAGAGGGAGAACAGAATCCGAAAAATCGTCCGGAAGTTTTGCCATAAACTGGATCAGTACGGCGCGCATTCTGTCATCCCATTTTTTCATCCAAAGCCTCTCAGCCAGCGCTCTTCTGTCGCCCTGAAAATCTATGAGAGCGTCTGTGATCAGCTTTGAATTATGATACCAGCCGTTTTCCTGAAAAAGCATGAGGGCGTGTTCAAGCGCGTTTGCGTTTCCAAGGTGGCAAAGCGCCTTCAACACATTTTCTCTCAGATAAATAGTGGAATCATCCAGATATTTCAGAAGGATTTCGCCCAGACGCCGGAAAAACGGTACTGCCTCTTCCGGCATAATGGAAATATAGTATGCGAAAAGAGCACGCTCCATTGCAGGACGTCTTACGTATCTCTCCGCCGCATGGAAGATCACTGTCCGGCATTTCTCCAGATATGATGTGATCATCTGCCTGGAAAAAATTGTTCTGTTCTGCACAAAGGCATTATGGAAAACCAGGAGACCCTCCGCTGTGCTCAGTCGGCGCAGGAGAGTCTTGTTATATTTTTCCATTTTTTTCTCGTCCGGATGCAGTATAATCTGGCTCTGGCTGCGTATTTCCGCTTTCAGCCTGCGTTTTCCGATACGCTGTTTCGTATCTGTGCTGAACATATAAAACAGATTATAAACCAGCAGCGCAAAACTGACAAAAATGTAAAAAAACACGATCATGCTGACGACACTCTGCTGCATATCACTCACCCCATACAGACTGTACAACCCTGTAGGATTGTTTCAGTTTTTCTTCATACTCAGGACTGTTCCATTTAAGAGCATATTCCTTCATTTCAATTTCTTCCGGGGACGCAGGGGACACTCCGATCTTCATGGAATCCGTTTTCATGAATTTCACGCCGTAATTCTCGTAATAATCATCATGTATGAGCATTTCAGCAGGGTTGGCGAAATTCAGAAGAGCCCAGGGTATCCTGATTTCCATACAGTCCTCCCCGAAGCAGAAATCCGCCAGAGAATCATAATCCGCGGCTTCCATATCCCCGTTCCCATGGCGGAACTTACCGGTTTCAGACACCGGAAGGTATTTAAGTTCCCTGTTCTCATAATTTACAGCCTTAACCATGGTCTTGTTTTCCATAACCATATACACCGGAACAAATTCCTCCGAATCCGCCTCCGGAAATTCTATATACGGATCTTCTCCGTTTATTTCATTCAGAAAATTAGCGCGCACAGACTCATACCGGCTGTGGACCAGAAGTCTGGTATCTTCCCTGCCGGAAACGCACAGCAGGAAATCCGCCGGATCGGAAAAATTCAGATTCCTCGTTTTCTCCGATCTGCTTCCGCTTTTTTCCGTTATGTCAATCGGGATATACAGTTCAGAGTCCTCTCCGGCGTCTGTTACAAGAAGATCCAGGCCTTCCGCGTCAGCATATGCATACAGTTTAAGGCTTCCGCTGCTGCAGACGAGATCTTTTTCCTCCCAGTCGTCGGCCTTTCCGTCGATCACGCGCCCCTGTGACACGAATTTCATCAAACCGTATCCCTGGGTTTCTGTCTGAAGGTCATGCCACAGAGAATTATTGGTAAAATCCTGGGAATAAGCCGTATTCCAGCTTTTTAACTCCCAGCGGTCCTGCCAGGAATTGATCACCGCGCCGCTCCATCCCGCCTCGCGCATTTCCAGGTAAACGTCGGTCAGGCGTTCGCCCTGTTCTACTTCTGTAAGAGGAAATCCTTTTTCAGACACCACGCCCCGTGAGGAGGAAAAACCGTAGCTTGTGCATATCAGCGGAACGGTATGATATTCTCCGAGGAAATTCAGGTATCCTCCATAAGTATCGTCCGTATCCAGATCTTTCAGGATCTCCCTGGATTTTTCCGTCTGTTCCTCCGACAGATATTTATAAAAGTCCGTGCAGAAATCATAAATACTGTACGCCGCATAATATCCGCCCACCACTTTCTCCGTGGCTTTTATATGCTCCGCGTCCACCTGGCAGATTTTTCCAAGCTGTCGGGCGTAGGTGATCCCCTCTCCCACGTCGGAATACGGCTCTCTCAGCTGTCCGTAATCGTCCCGGTATTCAAGGGGATCTGTCTGGGGTTCGTTTACAAATCCAATCAGATGCTGTTCCTTATACTTTCCGCTCTCATAAGAGAGGATCTCGTCCATGACTCTCGCCAGCATTGACTCAAAAGGTCTGGCTTCCTCTGTGGTATAAAAATATTCCCCCTCATATTTTCCGCTGTAAAAAGACTCGTGATCCGTATATGCCACAGTATCGCTGCCCCACTGGGATCCCACAAGAAATCCCAGCACCCAGCGGGATACGTCCGCCGTATACCAGCCGCTTCCTCTTCCCGGCACATTTCCGGAAATCATTCTGTTGCCGTGTACCACATCTACCGCGCGTTTCCCGTCTCCGATCAGGGAATCCATAAAATCGTGGTCATAGGCGTCGCCCGTGCCGAAATTAACGGAATCCTGGACCAGAATACCCTGAAGCAGATAAAGGGGGGGCTCAGCGCGGCTGTTGTATTCACAGAAAGCCTCGTAAAACGTATCATCCATAATCCCTGCGGCTTTCAATGTATTGGCTCCCATCCCGGCGATCTGTTCAAACCAGCGGATATAGTCTTCTTTTTCCGGTTCGAATTCGGAAGAAGCGTGTTCCGGTATACTTGCGGAGATTTCCACTCCTTTTACCTGAAAGATATCTCCGGAAGCGTCCCGGATCCTGCGCTCTTCTGCTGTAAAATCCGCTTTTATCGGCGCGTCCGGGTGAAAGTCAATATAAAAACCGTATAATGATGTCGCATAAAAAGCCGACAGACACAATATGCCTGCAGCAAATACAAAAATCAGAAATTTTTTCATCTGAAACTACTTCCTTCCGTCTCAGTACAGAACTGTGCCTGCGTTCCTGGACGTCTGGCAGTACTGTCTGAGACTGTCGATATGTTCATCTATCCAGTCGCCGCGCCGGACTATATAACTGATCATATTTTCGGTGGCCTCCTGATAACTGGAAGGATTGAGATCCGCAAAAGTATCTTCACTCCCAACGTCGGGTCTGCGCCTTTCGTACATGGGGATCTGATCCCAGTCCCAGGTATATCCCCATACCGTATAATTGCGCTCTATCGCGGTTCCAAGCCAGTGTTCCGTATCCCATATATATTCCCGCAGGGACTCTTCCGAGAGAATTCCTTTTCGCAGCTGACGGTATCTCGATATCAGTTTGTCCACAAAACGGGTGCTTTTCATCAGTTGGGAATAAAATCCGTTCTGTGAAAGAAAAAATCCCTCCGCCGGCGTAACAGTAATATAATTGTCCAGCACATTGTTGTAATCCCACACAGGTCCGATGTGAAGTTTTCCTCTGACGTCTTTATAAAAATACGTAGACGCCTGAAACATATCGATATTCCCCACAAATTCCTGTATGATATAATAATCTATAAAAGAATCCTCGTCGAGATACGGAAGGTAAAAGTCTGGATCGCTGCCTGCTTCGTCCGAATATATCGCCTTTTC
>DWXL01000030.1 GCA_019119235.1 Candidatus Blautia excrementigallinarum
CATTTCTGAACGGCTGGAAATAGAAAAGGAACGTCAATATCGGCGTTCCATAATCTACTTGCGATATTCAATTTTTAGTTTATCAATACTGATGTGCTGTACCATATCTTTGCAAATCTGGGATTTCTAACGTATCAAGGCTCATTCAATGGTAGTAAAATCGTAGTAATTTGAAGTATTTCAAACCTGAAAAATGCTGATAGATACAGTGTTTTAGCGGACAATCAGATTTTTAGTTGGTTTTTTAGTAACAAATTTAGGAATGCTTAAAAATATATATATTACGTATTCGGGCGTGATTGATAACAGAGCATTTAAAGATTTTTTTACCTGGCCAAGAAATTATTTACAATTATTGAATGGGAAATACTTCAGAAAATAATAGAGAATGAACTGGGAAATGTAGAAGAAAATAATTTGGCTGTATCTTTAATTATAGCCTGTATATTAGTGCTTTGCATGATGTTTCTTTATATTGATGCTATAACTAAAATGGCTGAAACGGAGAGGAATTTATTAGATGTAAGAAATGAGATTGTAGAACGGCAATATCGTGAGATGAAAGAAGCTTACGAAAGGTATAGATTATTGTACACGATGAAAAGTATATGCTACTATATCTAAAGGAATATTTGGAAAATGAAGATATTAATCATGCAAAACGTGTAATTAATAATTATCAATCAGAGTTGAACCAAATTGGAAAATGCAGATGGACAGGAATACAGATGGTAGATTCCATTTTTAACATAAAGAAGAAACGGATAGAGGACCTGTCTGTTCAATTAGATTTAGATTGTCAATTACATACAATTCCTATAGATGAGACAGAGTATGCGTTATCATAAATCTATGAGAAAAGAAAAATAGACATTGAATAGAGAAGATATCCCGGATAATATAGAGATAGAAAAAACTGATCCTGTGGCAATCCGGCGAGGCGCCATGGAAAATATGGGAGTGAAAATTTGGAGTACACATTAATCCGTTCAAAAAGAAAGACTCTCGCTCTGCAGGTGCAGGCGGACGGGAGCGTGACAGTACGCGCTCCGCTGAGGACTTCACGGTATAAAATAGATTCCTTTGTGGAGAAACACCGGGCATGGATAGAAAAACAGAGGCAGAAACTTGCCGGGCTGAAAAAAGAGGTTTATGTGATCACAGAGGAGGAACGCCGCGCCGGGGTGGAAGCGGCGAAGAGGATATTTCCATCCAGGGCGGAATATTTTGCCCGGCGTATGGGAGTCACTTATGGACGGATCACGATCCGGGAACAGAAAACCCGGTGGGGAAGCTGCAGTCAGGCCGGGAACCTGAACTTTAACTGGAAACTGGTCCTGATGCCGCCGGAGATTCTGGATTACGTAGTGGTGCATGAGCTTGCCCACCGGAAAGAAATGAATCATTCTCCGGCTTTCTGGGCAGTAGTGGGGAAGGAACTGCCGGATTACCGCCGGCGGAGAGAAGAACTGAAAAGACAGGGACGGGAATTCATATGAAAGGTACGATTATCTGCTACGGGGATTCCAATACTTACGGGTATGATCCCCGTTCTTTTATGGGAGACCGCTATGGGAAAGACATCCGATGGACAGGGATCCTTGCGGAAAAAACAGACTGGAGTATCAGAAATCACGGAATGAACGGCCGCTGTATCCCCCATACTGCTTCGCAGATCCGCTTTGCCTGTGAGCAGACAGAAGAGTGGGGCCGGGACCAGGCGCCCCTATGGCTCGCCGTGATGCTGGGAACCAACGATCTGCTTATGGAACCGGGTTTCCGGGCAGAGGACGCGGCGGAAAGAATGGAGAAATTCCTGCTGGTCTTATCTGAAACAGAGGCGGTAAAAAGCGGGAGGATATGTCTTTGGCTGATCGCACCGCCTGCCATGAAACGGGGCGCGTGGGTGGAGGAAGACAGCCTGTGCCTGGAGTCGGAACGACTGGGCGGGGAATACCGGAAAATTGCGGAAAAACTGGGTATCAGATATACGGACGCAGGACAGTGGGATATACAGGTCGTGTTCGACGGCGTGCATTTTTCGGAGGAAGGACACCGGAGATTCGCGGCGGGAATGCTGAAGGAACTGTCAGATTAACTTGACTTTTTCCCATGTTTCCGGTGGTGGCGCTGTTATGATACGTTATGTAGCGCCGGTCATGATGCTGGTACTTTTCCTGCAGTCAACAGGAATTCTTCAGTAAAAGAGCTGTGCCCTGCTTATAATGCGCTGAATTACGCGGGGCTTCAAAGAAAGTGAAAACAGTGATAATAAGATAAAAAACCTGGCTGTCCAGTATAAGGATGGCCGGGTTTTTAATTTCCTATTGACCGAACAAATGTTCTGATTTATAATGAGATCAGAAAGGAGGGAAACCGTTATGGGAAATGAGGCGCGCAGTTATATAGCGATTGACCTGAAATCTTTCTATGCATCAGTGGAATGCCGGGAACGGGGGCTGGATCCCATGACGGCGAATCTTGTGGTGGCGGACAGGAGCCGCACGGAGAAGACCAT
>DWXL01000220.1 GCA_019119235.1 Candidatus Blautia excrementigallinarum
GGAAGCAACCAGAAGGCAGAACAGAAGCTGAAGAAAAAATATTCCGGGGAAGAGAGACTGGAGATCCTTGGGTTTACCACTCAGATGCCCTTATACCTGAGAGCCTGCGACGTGCTCTTTACAAAGCCGGGCGGTCTTACATCTACTGAGGCGGCGGTTGTCGGCGTACCCATGATCCATACCGCGCCCATCCCGGGATGCGAAACGGTCAACCGTAAATTTTTTGTTCGTGCCGGGATGAGCTGGTCCGCCGATACCATAAAAGGACAGGCGGAAAAGGGAATCGCTCTGATGCGGGACGCGGAGGCCGCTGAGAAAATGGTGAAATGCCAGAGAGAGCAGATCCATGGGGACGCGGTGGTAAAGCTGTATGAGTTTATCAGAGATCAAATAGAAAAGGAAAACGGCGGCTTTTGTTAGGGACAGTTTGCAGGACAAATCAGCGTTCTTCCGTATTTTTGGAACGTTTTCTTTCGGAAATAAACAGCCCCGCCAGGGTCAAAACAATATCATAAATAAATTCTACAATTTTGGAGTTGTGAAACTATCCCCCCGGGAGGCTTGCCCCGGGGATTTCTTTTTTTTATAATGAATATCGTTAATTAACACAGCAGAAAAGAGAGAATATCAGAGGAGAGCAATGAAGATATTACAGAGCAATGAACTTGGAGAGGAAATCCGTTCCTACTGGACGGAACGGGCGAAAGGCTATTCAGAATATAACCAGCAGGAGATGGCGGACGCCAGAAGAATTATGTGGAAAAGAAAGCTTCTTTCTTTACTGGAAGAAAAATTTCCAGACAGGAAGCCTTCGGAGATAAGGATACTGGACGCAGGTACAGGTCCCGGCTTCTTTGCCATTTTGCTTGCGGAGTCAGGGTATCAGGTAACAGCAGTGGATGCAACTGAGGAAATGCTCAAGGAAGCGAAACGCAATGCAGGAGAGCTTTCCGGTGGAATTGTGTGGAAAACAGAAGATGTTCAGAAACTTCATGTGGATAATGATTCCTTTGACGCGGTAGTTACCAGAAACGTTACCTGGAATCTTCCGGATCCGGAAGCGGCATACCGGGAATGGTACCGTGTCCTGAAAAAAGGAGGTGTCCTCTATAATTTTGACGCGGACTGGTACGGCCACCTTTTTGATAAGGAAAAAAGGAGCGGCTATGAACAGGACCGCCGCCAGGTAGAGGAAAAAGAGTTTGAAGATTATTATGAAGGAACAGATATCGAGCGCATGGAAAATATCGCCAGACAGGTTCCTTTAAGCAGGCTTGAGCGTCCGCAGTGGGATGTGGAGGCGATGGAAGAAGCAGGATTCTGTAATGTGTTCTGCGATGAAGAAGTCTGGAAAGAAGTCTGGACGGAAGAGGAGATCGTCAATAACAGTTCCTCGCCTGTATTCCTGCTTTACGGGGAGAAGATGTAAGAAAATATTATGGAGAATACAAAAATGCAGAAAACAATAAGAAATAACAGGATATCAGCACCCAAAGCCCTTCTGGGGATTCTGCTGGCTATCGTGATTTTGGCGATAGCGCAGAGTCTGGCTTTCAGTATCAGCGAAATATTTTTGAACGCAGGGCTGCCCGGAGCAATATGCAATATTCTGGCGGGAATTTTATATGTGGTGTTGGCGTTCCTGGGCGTGGATCTGTTCTGCAAAAAATATCTGAAGATATCAAGAGAGAAAATGCGGATTCCCGGTTTCCGTTTAAAACCGGTCTGGGTATTATCGGCTGTCCTGATGCCTGTTCTGGTGTTGCTGATATCTCTGGCTTTTGGCGGTCATTGGGAAATCAACAGATTTGACACAGCGACTGCTCTTGCAATGATTACCGGAGCAGTGGCGTTTTATGGTCTGGCGACAGGGATTGTGGAGGAAATGATCTTCCGTGGCCTTGTGATGGGCTGTCTGGAAGAACGTTTTGGAAAAAAGATCGCGGTAATCGTTCCTTCGGTACTTTTCGGGGCCCTTCACATCATTGGAAACCGCCTGGATTTTGTCAGTACCATTCAGCTTCTGATCGCGGGAAGCATTGTGGGAATTTTATTTTCATTGATTACCTGCACAGACAACTCTGTCTGGAACAGCGCCATTGTCCACGGCATCTGGAATATGGCCATTATTGGCGGGATTCTTCATATTGGAGACGGTGCGGACAGTAGTTCCATGTTTAATTTTGTACTGAAAAATAAAAGTTTTCTTGTTTCGGGCGGAGATTTCGGGATTGAAGCGTCAGTGATTTCGATCTTTGTGTACCTGATTTTTTGCGTGCTGGCGGCAGTTTATGGACGGGGAAAACAAAAACGCGTCTGAAAATATGTCTCAGGAAAAAACAGAAATATTACAGAAAGAAGAGGCGGACAGTTTAAATGGGAAATAATAAGACATTCCGGTTAAATAATATAGAAGTACAGCCAGGGCAGAGGTGGAGCGGATACCTTGAGCTGGACGGAGGAAAAATTCGTCTCCCCGCCGCCGTCCTTCACGGAGAACAGCCGGGCAGGACGATGCTTATCACTGCGGGCGTTCATTCCGGAGAATATGTGGGAATCCAGGCGGCCATAGAGCTTTCTCAGAAATTAAAAATCGAAAAGGTGACGGGAACGGTGATCATTGTAAAAGTGATGAACCGTACTGCCTTTGAGAAGCGCGGCGGGAGTCTTGGCTACGCGGATCAAAAAGATCTGAACAGGGTGTTTCCCGGAAAAGAGGACGGCACGGAAACAGAGAGACTTGCCTGGACAGCTGCGAAGGAATTGCTGCCGTCCGCGGATTACTATATAGATCTTCACAGCGGAGACGATTATGAACAGCTTACGCCCTACGTTTATTATGCGGGCAGGGCGGACAGAGAAGTGTCTGCCATGTCCCGCAGGATGGCGGAACAGGTGGATGTGCCGTATATGGTGAAATCCGATGTGGCTTCCGGCGGAGCCTACAATTACGCCGCGTCTCAGGGAATTCCCAGCAT
>DWXL01000221.1 GCA_019119235.1 Candidatus Blautia excrementigallinarum
CCTAGTGATCCCGAAAGCCGAGGTCTCGGTGGTGCTTCCCATGGCAAACTCGTCCATGTTTGTCTTTCCGATCAGGATCATTCCGGCTTTTTCCATACGGTTTGTTACCTCGGCGTTATATTGGGGAACAAAGTCCGCAAGGATCCTGGACGCGCAGGTTGTCTTTTTTCCTTTTACACAGATATTATCCTTGACCGCCACGGGAACTCCCGCGAGCGGACCGGTGTAGACGCCCTCCCGGATACCTTTTTCTACCTCCTTCGCACGGGCGAAGGCTTCTTTTTTATACAGATCCAGGTAGGCGTGGATCTGCGGCTCTTTTTTTTCAATGGCGGAAAAAACTGTTTTTACGCCGTCAAGGACGCTGATCTGTCTCTGTCTGATTTTTTCCGCCAGCGCAAGCGCTGTCATTTTCTCCAGATCCGTCATTTCGTCCCTCCTATCGTCTTCGGCACCACATACTGCCCTTCCTTCACCTCAGGCGCGTTAACAAGCATTTCCTCTCTGGAGTCCCCGTTGACGACCGTATCCTCCCGAAACACATTTTCCTCTGCGAAAAGGTGGGTAAGAGGTTCCACTCCGTCTGTGTCCAGCTCATTGAGCTTGTCCACATAATCCAGCATTTTCTGCATATCTTCTCTTGTTTTTTCCCTGGTATTTTCATCCAGCGAAAGTTTTGCCAGGACACAGACATTGTCCAGTGTCTCATCGTCTATGATCTTTGCCATTCTACTGTTCTCCTTACTGCTCCGTTCCGGCGTACCGGAACATACTTCTTTTCCCCACAATGAAGTCCTGTGTCAGTCCGCGTCAGGGCTCCAGCCTGCTCATATCTCTCGGGAACAGACAGGCTTCCCTTACGTTGTCCTCTCCCAGAAGCTGCATGGTAAGACGTTCCAGGCCGATTCCCAGACCTCCGTGAGGCGGCATTCCATGCTTAAACGTATCCAGATACTGCTCCATGCCTTCCTCCTCCATTCCCCTGGCTTCCAGCTTCGCCATAAGCGCAGGATAATCATGGATCCTCTGGCCTCCGGTAGTCACCTCAAGGCCGTGGAACAGAAGGTCGAAACTCAGGGTAAACTTCGGATCCTCCGGATCATCCATAGCGTAAAAAGGCCGTTTTTTCGACGGATAATGTGTGACAAAAACGAAATCCGCGCCGTATTCTTCTTTAAAATATCTTCCGATCAGAGCCTCCTCTTCAGGCTCCAGATCATAGGGATTACGGATCTTCCTTCCGTATTTTTCCGCCGCGAGTTTTTTTGCCTCGTCAAATCTCACCTGGGGGATCCGGTCTGTTTTCGGCAGTTCGATCTTCAGAATGGAAAGCTCCTGTCCGTATTCTTTGTTCAGAAGTTCCATGGCGTACTGGAGGAAACCAGTCTCCATGGCCATGATCTCCCGAAAGCTGTCAATATATCCCATCTCGAAGTCAAGACTTGTATATTCATTGAGATGGCGTTTGGTATTGTGTTTTTCCGCGCGGAAAACAGGTCCGGTCTCAAATACCCGGTCAAATACCCCCACCATCATCTGTTTGTAAAACTGAGGACTCTGGGCGAGAACCGCCGGTTTGTGAAAGTAGCTGAATTTAAAGAGGTTGGCTCCTCCCTCCGCGCCTCTCGCGCCGATCTTCGGAGTGTGTATTTCCGTAAATCCACGGCTGTAAAGATAATCCCGGAACGCTCTTACCAGCCCCTCCTGGATCCTGAATTTCGCCCGTTCCCGGACATTGCGCAGGGCTATGGGCCTGAAATTCAGTTTCGCCTCCAAGGACGTATCCAATTTCCACTTGTCCACAGCGAGAGGCATGGGCTCTGCCGGCCGGGAAAGCTCCTCGATCTCCTGAAGATGAAGTTCTCTTTCGTGGGGAGCCCTTTTTTCTTCACACAAAGTACCCCTTGCGCGGAGGCACATTCCTTCTTTCAGTTCACTGAGGGGAAGATTTACACGGCCGTTCTCGTACACAGTCTGGAACAGCCCTTCCCTTCTGCGCAAAATAAGAAAAGCCACATCACCCATATCCCGGATACTGTGAACGGCTCCCTCCACAACAGCCTCATGTCCCAGAAAGGAATTTCCAAGAAGCTCTTCCCATGTATTCGTCTGTTTCTCCCATTTTCCGTCCAAAAATTCCATAATTCTGTCCTCCCTATTCCTCTCTGTACATTCTATTCTTCAAAAAAAAGCATCAGGATCATCTGGGCGGTTTCCACCATATTCGTACCTGTATCCATACTGCTTTTCTGGATATAGCGGTAGGCTTCCTCCTCGCTGAGATGATTCCTCTCCATCAGTACCATTTTTGCGTTGGAGATATAATTCTGTTCTTTCCAGCTTCTCGCCCTTGGCCTGTTCTTTTTTCTTCTTCTCTTCTGTTCCTGCTGGGAAAGGATCATATGCACCGTATTGACCAGATCGGCCGCTTTTATAGGAAGCTGCAGTGAAAGAACAGAGGGCGGCGCGGCGCTGAGCGTCTGAGCCGTCCCCAGAAGAAGCACTTCAAAATCAGAAGGCAGGCATTGCGCAAGATCCGGATAAGTCATATCCGGAAGGCGGAAACTTAAGATCAGAAGACCGCTCTCCAGCTGCGATGCGTTGGACAGGGCCGAGGCCGCGGAAGAGCAGACTGCCGTCACAGAGATCCCGTGTCTTTCCAGAACGCTGCGGATTTTTCTCGCGTCTTCAATTTTAGGCAGTGCGATCACAATGCTGCTCATACAGACCTGTCTCCATTTCCTTACAGACGGTACAGATACTCCTTTACTTCCCAGTCTGTTACCTGTCTTGTATATCTCAACCACTCATTTTTTCTTGCGTCCGCGTACTGAACGCAGAATTCTTCTCCCAGCACCTCTTTGATCCAGGCGCTGTTTTCAAAAAGCTCCACGGCGTCCTTCAGGGTCTTCGGAAGTGTTTCCGCGGGATTCTTCCCTCCCTGACAGCCGGCCGCCTTCGCGGGAAGCGTCTGATTCCGGATGCCGTCCAGTCCGGCCGCCAGGCAGACAGCCAGCACCAGATACGGATTGGCCGCCGCGTCCGGGCTTCTCAGTTCGATCCTTGTGTCCTCTCCTCTTCCTACGGGAATGCGCACAAGAGAATTTTGATTATCCTCCGTCCAGGTAAGTTCCGTGGGAGCTCCGTATCCCGGTACAAGGCGCTTGTAGGAATTCACCAGAGGATTGGTGATCAGCGCCATCTCCCGGCTGTGAGCCAGAAGGCCGCCGATGAAATAAAGAGCCTCGTCGCTCAGTTCTCCCGATGCGCCTTCTCTGTCGAAAATATTCCTGCCGTTTTTAAAAAGTGAAAAATGAAGGTGCATGCCGGAACCTGCCGTCTCGGACCTTGGTTTCGGCATAAAGGTGGCGTGAAGGCCGTGACGTTTCGCCACCGTGCGCACCGCCATCCGGAAGGTCATAATATTATCGGCGATCTTGCGGATCTCGCCGTAGCGGAAATCGATCTCATGCTGCGCGGGAGCCTTTTCATGGTGAGAGGACTCCACCTCGATCCCCATATCCTCCAGAGTCAGCACCATATCGCGCCTTGCGTTTTCTCCCAGATCCAGAGGGCTCACATCCAGATAGCCCGCCTGTTCATGGGTAACCGTGGTAGGGATCCCGTTGTCGTCCGTGTGGAAAAGGAAAAATTCACAC
>DWXL01000222.1 GCA_019119235.1 Candidatus Blautia excrementigallinarum
ATCGGAGTAGGTATCGTGGCGTTTTTTATGGGAAGATTCGTGGAACGCAAAAAACAGGGACGGGGAGATTGAAGAACGGAAGATGATTTCGATTGACAGGCTGTGCTATAATTCCAATTTAAGATATGTGAATGCAGGGGAGAAATTCGCTTTTGCGGTTCTCAGTCTGTGCGCGTGCGTGCTCAGCCGGTCGATTCCGGTCTCCTGTTTTGTGCTGGTTATTATGGGAATCCTCAGTGTATGGAAAGGGGGGATTCCCTTTTCCTGTTATATGCGTTATATGGGCGTGCCACTGGTATTTCTGCTTCTCAGCAGTCTGGCGATCATAATTAATTTTTCCGGGGAACCCCTTGACCTGTTCGCTTTTTCTGTGGGCGGAATCTATATTACAGGCAGCAGAGAGTCGCTTTTTTACGCTCTGAATCTGATCCTGACTGCTCTTGCCAGTGTGTCCTGCCTGTATTTTCTGTCTTTTCATACGCCCATGCCGGACATCCTGAGCGTTCTGCGCCGGCTGCGCTGTCCGAAACTGATCCTGGAGCTGATGCTTCTGATCTACCGTTTCATTTTTGTCCTGTTCGAGGTAGCTCACGCTATACGTGTTTCCCAGAATTCCAGGCTGGGGAACAGGAATTACAGGACTTCTATGAAATCTTTTGGCGCTATGGCCTCCGCTCTTCTGATACGGGCGATGAAAAAATCAGACGCTCTATACAATGCCATGGAGGCAAGGTGTTATAATGGAGATATCCGGGTACTGGATGAGAATTTTCCGCCCCGCGGGAAGGAAATTATCCTGATCGTTGTTTTTGAGATCATCCTTTACGGACTTGTAGTGATAGAAATGCTTTAGCAGGAGATACTGAAGATGAAAGATCTTATTTTAAAGGCCGACAATCTTTATTTTTCATATGAAGGAGATAAAAATCATTCTCTGAACGGGCTGTCTCTTGAGATAGAGAGAGGGAAAAAGATCGCCTTTATGGGACCGAACGGTTCCGGCAAATCCACTTTTTTTCTCTGCTGCAACGGAATACTGAAGCCTGTTTCCGGCAGCCTCTGTCTGGACGGGGAACCTTATGATTATTCCCGGAAAGGACTTCTGAAACTGCGCCAGAGAGTGGGGATCGTTTTTCAGGATCCTGACAGCCAGCTTTTTTCAGCCAGTGTTTATCAGGAGATTTCGTTCGGGATCCTGAATCTGGGAGTTTCGGAGGAGGAAGCTGCCAGAGAAGTGGAAGAGGTGATCGGACGGCTGGAGATCACGCCTTTTCGGCACAAGCCTACCCATGCGCTCAGCGGCGGACAGAAGAAGCTGGTCTCCATTGCGGATATCCTGGTGATGCATCCGGATATTATTATACTGGACGAACCGGCGGCGGCGCTGGATCCCCGGCATTCGGAGATGGTGAATAAGATCGTGGATAAGCTGACGGAAAAGGGGATTACCGTAATGATCGCCACCCATGATGTGGATTACGCCATGGGATGGGCGGATCAGGTATTTCTTTTTAAGGAGGGCAGGGTACTGGCCTTCGGAACGCCGGAGGAGGTGTTTGCCGACAGGGAGACTCTGAGAGAAACCAATCTCAGGCAGCCGGCGGTACTGGAGCTGTTTGAAACGCTTTGCCGGAAGGGGATTCTGAGTTCCGAACTGAAGACTCCCAGAAGACTGGAGGACCTGGAAAGATATATCCGGGAAAGCTGAACCGGCGGGAAAAGACGTCTGAAAAACGGTGAAGGGCGGGAACTCATACACGGAAAATAAATCAAAGATTCAGGTGAGACAGGAGGTTATCATTATGAAACAGTTGATCGCGTATTTTTCAAGAGCTGACGAGAATTATTTCGGCGGACAGATGAAGTATGTGGAAGTGGGGAATACGGAAATTGCGGCGCAGAAGCTTCAGAAGCTGACAGGAGCGGATCTGTTCCGGATCGAGATGAAGCGTCCCTATTCTCCGGAATATAAGAAGTGTGTTGCCGAAGCGGTAAAAGATAAAAAAGAGAACGCCCGCCCGGAGCTTGCAGGATTTCCTGAGAGCATCGGGGATTATGACGAGATATTTCTGGGATATCCCAGTTACTGCGGCACCATGCCTATGGCGGTATTTACCTTCCTGGAGCATTTTGATTTCAGCGGGAAGAAAATCCGTCCTTTCTGCACCAACGAAGGAAGCGGAATGGGAACAAGTGTGGAAGATATCCGGAAACTCTGCCCGGGCGCGGAAGTGGAAGACGGCCTGTCCATCCACGGAAGCCATGTGCAGGAGTGCGATGAATTATTAAAAGAATGGGAAGCCAGATAGAGGCTTCCCATTTTGGTATTGGCGGCTGTTTACAATCCCGGAATGCGGCTTTTGGCTTTTCCGGTGATCCTACATCCGGTCCGCTTTCAGAAACAGCAGGAATCCGATCAGGAACATGACGGACAGCGCGCCCACGCCAAGGTTGACGCTTCCGCTTAACTGGCTGATGATGGAGACCAGCATGGTGCCGGCGAAGGAGGCTCCTTTGCCGCAGATATCATACAGTCCGAAAAATTCTCCGGACTTGTCCGCGGGAATGATCTTTACGAAGTAGGAGCGGGAGAGAGACTGGATCGCGCCCTGGAACATACCTACCACGACCGCCAGGATCCAGAACTGGTACTGTTTTTCCAGGATGATCCCGTACAGGGCGACCAGAAAATAGGCGCCGATACAGACCATGATCAGTTTGGATGACTGCGCTTTCCGGGAAAGCCTGCCGAAGATCAGGGCTGCCGGGAAGGCTACGATCTGCGTTACCAGAAGAGCCAGGAGCAGGCCGGTGGAGTCCAGCCCCAGAGCTGTTCCGTAAGCGGTCGCCATATCGATGATAGTGTACACGCCGTCAATGTAAAAGAAAAACGCCAGCAGGAAGAACAGGACCTTTCGGCGTTCTTTCAGCTCGCTGAAGATACCGCCCAGCCGGCGGAAGCTGGCGGCGAGATTGCTGCCGGAGGTTACGATCTGGTAATGTGTCTGGGTGTAGCTTTTTAAAAGAGGCACGGACATGGCGATCCACCACACCGCAACAAGGAAGAACGCGATTCCCATGGCTGTTTTCATGGTGAGGCCAAGACTTTCATAAGACAGCACCAGAAGAAGGCTGAGGATAAAGGGAATACAGCTTCCGATATAGCCCCAGGCGTACCCCTGGGCGGACACTTCGTCAGAGCGCTCCTCCGTGGTGATATCCGGAAGCATGGAATCGTAAACTACCAGACTCAGGGAGTAGGCGGATTTGGCGATCACAAATAAGAGGATAAACCACAGCCAGGACTGTGTAAAACCAAGAAATACGCAGCCGATGGCTCCTACGAGAAGAGAAGCCAGGAATATTTTTTTCCTGCGGCCTTTCGTGTCTGAGGCGGTTCCGAGAACAGGCCCCAGCAAAGCGACAATAATCGTGGCCGCGGAAGTGGCGTATCCCCAGTACGCCAGATAATTTACTTCAGAAATCCCTGCCTGATCGGCCAGGTAATTAAAATAGATGGGCATAATAGTGGATACCAGAAGAGTAAAAGCGGAATTCCCCACATCATACAGGATCCATTTCTTTTCCATAGAATTCAGTCTGAATTTCATTTCAAAAACTCCTTCTTTTTGTGCTGTAGCGGAAAAGAACGGATGTAAAAACAGTCTTTTCCTCTATGCATTATAACACGAAGAGCGGCGGCGCATGAAAAGAAATTATCAAATATGTGTAAAGAATTTTCACCGTGAGTACTTCCGCGCGCGAGTCTTGAAACTTCTGTAAAAACAGCGCCAGGAAGCCGCAGTTGAATCCGGCTTCGGCAGATGGTAATATTAGAATACAATATCAGAATTAACGGAGTGAGATATTATGGAAAATACGGAGAACAGATTTTCCAGAACAGAGGCCCTTCTGGGAGAACAGGCTATGGAGAAACTGAAAAAAGCCAGGGTGGCTGTGTTCGGGATCGGAGGCGTAGGCGGTCATGTGGTGGAAGCGCTGGTGCGAAGCGGCGTAGGCGCTGTGGATATTGTGGACAGCGATAAAGTCTGCCTGAGCAATTTGAACAGACAGATTATCGCCACAGAGAGCAGCATTGGAAAATATAAAGTGGACGTTATGAAAGAGCGTATTCTGGATATCAATCCGGAAGCGGTGGTGAATGTGCACAAATGCTTTTATCTGCCGGAGACGAAAGATGAATTTGATTTTTCTCAGTATTCCTATGTGGTAGATGCAGTAGATACGGTTACGGCCAAGATACAGCTTGTTATGGAGGCGGAGGAAGCGGGCGTTCCCATTATCAGCAGTATGGGAGCAGGCAACAAACTGGACCCCACAGCTTTTCAGGTGGCGGATATTTATAAAACGTCGGTCTGCCCTCTGGCGAAGGTGATGCGGCGGGAGCTGAAAAAACGCGGAATAAAGAAGCTGAAGGTAGTGTATTCCAGGGAACAGCCGGCCGTCAAAAATGCCGTTCCCGCTTCCGTGGCTTTCGTGCCTTCCGTGGTTGGGCTGATCATAGCCGGGGAAGTGATTAAAGATCTGGTTAAAGCAGATTGAGCAAATATAATAAAGGGATTTTATGACGTATGAAGAATGAAAAAACAGATATCAGACAATACCGCCCGCCGGACTGTAAAGAAATCGCGGAGTTGTTTTACGGGACGGTTCACAGAGTCAATTCAGCGGATTACACGAAAGAACAGTTGGACGTCTGGGCGCCGGAACAGGCGGATCTGGAAAAATGGAACAGGTCTCTTCTGGAGCATTACAGTATTGTCGCCGTTGAAGACGGGAAGATCACTGGATTTGGCGATATAGATGAAACAGGATATCTTGACCGTCTGTATGTTCGCGCCGACTGTCAGAGAAGGGGGATTGCAACTGCAATCTGCGACCGGCTGGAAGAAAAAGTTTCAGGAAATATCGTCACCCACGCTTCTATAACGGCGCGTCCGTT
>DWXL01000223.1 GCA_019119235.1 Candidatus Blautia excrementigallinarum
GACGATATCGCGATCATCGGCCACAGCGGATCCGGCGACGCGGATATTTCCGATAAGAAACCGACCATGAAGATCGTGAAAGTATTCCACGGCAAGACAGGCGGCGGATATCTGACACAGTTCTATCCGTATACCGGTCCGGTTACATATCTTGCAATCACTCAGGACGGCGACGGACACTTCAAGTTCATCGTGGCTGAGGGCGTAAACGAGGAAGGCCCGATCCTGTCCTTCGGCGATACCAACATGAGAACACGTTTTACCTGCGGCGCAAGAGAGTTCGTAAACCGCTGGAGCGAGTGTGGCCCGACACATCACTTTGCGGCTGCAACAGGAAGACATATCGATACGATCCTTAAGGTTGCGAAGATCTTCAACGTACCGGTTGACATCGTTACAAGATAATATACAGTTGCACAACATTTTGAAAGCCGGCTTCAGAAAGCCGGCTTTCTGATTCACAGAAAATTTGTTTGATATGCATAAAACAGGTTTCCTGTGAAATGGCAGTCTGTACTTTATTTGCGAATTGCCGGAAACATAACTGTAAACAGGATTACGGGAGGAGCATATGAGAGACAAAAATAACGGGAATCCGTGGGCGCTGCTGCCCATCGGCGTATTTCTGGCGATATTTCTGGGAGTAGGGATACTGTCCGGCGATTTCTATACCATGCCGGCTATTGTAGGATTTCTTATCGCGCTGGCGGTGGCGTTCTGCCAGAACCGGAGAGTGATCTTTCAGAAGAAGCTGGCGATCATCTCCAAAGGAATCGGAGAGGAAAATATTGTGACCATGTGTCTGATCTTCCTGGCGGCGGGGGCCTTTTCCGGTACCATCAGCGCTGCGGGTGGAGTGGAAAGCACCGTTAATCTGGGACTTTCTATTATGCCGCCGTCTATCGCGGTGACGGGCCTTTTTATCATAGGCTGTTTTATTTCTGTTTCCATGGGAACTTCGGTGGGAACCATTACAGCCATGGCGCCTATCGGGATCGGCATTGCGCAGGAGACCGGCCTGGGAACGGCGATCTGCCTGGGCGCGGTGGTATGCGGCGCCATGTTCGGCGACAATCTGTCCATGATCTCCGATACCACGATTGCGGCAGTGCGCACCCAGGGCTGCGAGATGAAGGACAAGTTTAAGGAGAATTTCCTGATTGTCCTTCCTGCGGCAATTATTACGGCGGTGATTTTCTTTTTTGTAGCGAGAGCGGAGACTGCCAGTCTGGTTCTGGACAAATCCGCTTATGAATATGAGGTCGTAAGAGTCATTCCCTATCTGGTGGTACTTGTGGGTGCCCTGGCGGGAATAAACGTATTTTTGATTCTTATCGCAGGAACTGTCCTTTCTGCTGTTGTTGGAGTGGCGACAGGCGCTTTCGCCTTCGGGGAACTGTTCCAGAAGATGGGAGAGGGCGTCACCAGCATGTATGATATTACCGTGATTTCTATCATTGTAGCGGCAATCGTGGCACTGGTGAGGGAATACGGAGGAATCCAGTATATCCTCAATGTGATCAAAAAGAGGATCAACGGCGCGAAAGGCGGCGAGTTCGGAATCTCTCTTCTTGTTTTCCTTGTAGACTGCTGTACCGCCAACAATACGGTGGCAATCGTTATGGCGGGTCCTATAGCCAAAGAGATCAGCGATGAGTTCCATATTTCCCCCAGGCGCAGCGCGTCTCTGCTTGATATTTTCGCTTCCGTGGGACAGGGCGTGATCCCTTACGGAGCACAGCTGCTTACGGCGGCGGGTATGGCGGCCATCTCCCCGGTGGAGATCATGCCCTATCTTTACTATCCCATCCTGATGGGAGTCAGCGCAGTGTTCTTTATCCTGTTCAGAAGCAGGAAAGAAGAACAGTAACAAGGGTACAATAATGCTTCCTTTTATACTTGACAGCGGGAACTTTATGTTATATATTTATAACATAAAGATAGATATTTCGCACAAAGGAGGGAGCATTATGAATCAAGAGGCCAAAAAACAGAAAACTTCAGGTGTCATGAAAAGGATCACATCCACAAACCCGTTCCGGTATCTGGGATGGCTTGGATGTCTGGGAATCCTGGGTATCTTTTTTATACCCGCGTTCATACCGTTTCTTTTGTGTTTCTCTTTCTTTGCCTACGGAGGAATGAAGCCCGACGAACTTTTCTGGGAGAATGTGCGCCGTGCCAGCACAAGAGCGTTCTGGACAGTATTCATCATAGATACTGTATGGATGTTCTGGCTGTTTGTCAGAGGAATGACTTTCAGTTATGGAGACGGAACGTATATTGAGACGGTCATCGAAGAACGGACGGTAACAATGGGAATCTTTTCTTTTGATCAGATGATGCTGATGACATTCCTTCTTATACTTAACCTGGCGCTGATGATTTTTATTTTTTCCATCAGTATGCTGAGGTTCAGAAGACAGGAAAAGAAAATGCTGGAGGCGTAAGGAGAACGTGATGGCGCTGGAGACAAGTATCAAAGAATACCGGGCGCGGTACAATATGAGTCAGAGCGACCTGGCGGGTCTTGTGAATGTAAGAAGAGAGACCATTGGAAATCTGGAAAACGGCAAGTATAATCCGTCGTTAAAACTGGCCATGGACATTGCGCGGATTTTCGAGACGACGGTAGAAGAACTGTTTACCTTTACAGATGATGAATGAAGGAAACGCGTAAAAAAGGGAATAGGATGAAGAAAAGCCGGACGGGTCTGCCGTCCGGCTTTTCTGTAAGGATGGAGCATATGGGATTCGAACCCACGGCCTCCACAATGCGAATGTGGCGCGCTCCCAACTGCGCTAATGCCCCGGATATGGAAGCAAGGAGGCTCGAACTCCTGACCTCTCGCGTGTGAGGCGAACGCTCATCCCAGCTGAGCTATGCTTCCATACCCATTATTATAGTACTTTATTTCAGGAAATCAATACACAATTTCCGCA
>DWXL01000224.1 GCA_019119235.1 Candidatus Blautia excrementigallinarum
CGTGTTCAGCGTACAGTTTGCTTCCATGCCGGATTTCCTGATCCGGATGCAGGCGGCGAAGTTTATCCCCCATACCGATATGGAGAAATACCCTACGGTGAAAAGGAAACTGGAAGAAAAAGGCAGGAAACGTAAATACGGAAATTGAGAATTACAGAAGAAAAAATATCTGTGCTATAATCAGAATATCTTTTGCGGGATTTTCCTGCGGAAGATATTCTTTTTCGTATTCTGACGTTCGTCAGAATTTTCCCGGACTGCAAAATAAAAGAAAAGGCGGGTGATGCCTATGGAAACAGGCTGCGTTTGTTATCAATTTTAATAAACGCTTTAAAAATTTAATAATCGGATTTATAATGGAGGAAGATACATGGGTAAGAAAACGAAAGCCCCGGGGCGATGCCATGTAAAAAAGACGCAGAATGCTTCTCTTACTCCAGATAAAGGCGCCTTTGTGCAGAGAAAACATAAAGATAAAACAGAGAACTGACGGAAAGTTGTAAACCTTTGTATGATTATTCTCTTTTTATCCATCGGATCCGTGCAAATCTGGCAAATGGAGCCCGTCCGGAACAGGCAGTGGATATAGCTGTAGATCAATGTCTGAAAGAGGACATTCTGACCGATGTTCTGAGAGTAAACCGCAGGGAGGTAGTGCAGATGTTTCTGGAAGAGTATGATGAAGAACTTCATGAAAAGACATTGAGGGAAGAAGGTCGGGAAGAAGGCAGAGAAGAAGGTCGGCAGATGATGGAACTGACCAGGAACCTGATCCGGGATAATCGTCTGGAAGAACTTTTGAAGGCGACGGAAGATGAAGAATTGCGACGGAATTTAATTGAGGAATATGGGATAGATAAGCAGAAAAAAAGAATATAATATGTTATAATATCAGAAAACGCGGAAGAAGGACATTAAAGATGGAGAAATCATACAATGGCAATATCCTGCTCATCGGTTTCATGGGGGCCGGTAAAAGTACGGTGGCCGATTATCTGAAAACAAAATACTCCATGGATCTGGTGGAGATGGATCAGGTGATCGCCGGGAGAGAGGGTATGAGCATTTCTGATATTTTCAGTACCCATGGCGAGGAATATTTCCGTAATCTGGAAACGCAGCTGCTCATCGAGCTGCAGTCTCACGGCAATACGGTGGTTTCCTGCGGCGGGGGCGTTCCCATGCGGGAGAGAAATGTGAAGGAAATGAAGAAAAACGGTAAGGTGGTGCTGCTCACCGCGAAGCCGGAGACCATACTGGAACGGGTGAAGGACGATCACAGCCGCCCTCTTCTGGAGGGAAACAAGACGGTGGCTTATATCGCGGAACTGATGGAAAAGCGCCGGGAGAAATATGAAGCGGCGGCGGATATCGTGGTTGCCACGGATGGAAGGTCTGCGGAAGAGATCTGCGAGGAAATTATCGGGAAACTGCAGGTTTAGGGAAGTTTCGGAGAGAGTACGCGCACAGAGCAGATGTTTTGGAAAACAGACGGAAGAAAAATGATGGAATCAACAGGGAGGACTGGAAGGATGGAGCAGAGAATCAAGGGAACGACAGGACTGATGATGCTGATTGGAAGCCCGGTGGGGCATTCCGGATCGCCGGATATGTATAATTTCAGTTTCCGGTATCACAATCTGGATTACGCATATATGGCTTTTGATATCAAAGAGGATCAGGTGAAAGCCGCGCTGGACGCCATGCGGCTCTTTAAGATGCGAGGGTGCAATGTGACTATGCCCTGCAAGAACGAGGCGGCCAAGTATATGGACGAACTGTCTCCGGCGGCAAGGATTATCGGCGCTGTGAACACCATTGTGAATGAAAACGGGAAACTGATCGGACATATCACAGACGGTATTGGTTTTGTACGCAATCTGAAAGAACACGGCGTGGACGTAAAAGGCAAAAAGATGGTAGTTCTGGGAGCAGGAGGAGCGGCTACCGCCATTCAGGTACAGTGCGCTCTGGACGGAGCGGAATCCATTTCTATTTTCAATCCGGACGATCCTTTCCTTGCCAGGGCGAGATCCACAGCGGAGAAACTGAAATCAGAAGCGCCTCAGTGCAGGGTTCAGGTATACTGTCTGGACGATCAGGAGAAACTGAAAGAAGAGATCGCGGGAGCGGATATTCTGGTAAACGGTACACTGGCGGGAATGAAGCCTCATGATGATGTTTCCCCCATCACGGATACTTCCATGTTCCGCCCCGGACTTGTGGTGGCGGATGTGGTTTACAATCCTGAAGTGACAAAACTTCTCCGGGAGGCAGAAGAAGCCGGATGCACAACAGTTGGCGGTAAAGGGATGCTTCTCTGGCAGGGAGCGGCGGCTTATAAGCTGTATACAGGACTGGAGATGCCTGCGGAGGAATATCAGAAATATCAGGCGGAAAACGGGAAATAAGAAGACAGAAAAAGATTTTCCATGAAATAAATACAGCCGGGAATGCAGAACAGATTTCTGCATCCCCGGCATTTTTTTGAGCAAAGAGAGAAAAGATGTGCTTTTACAACGGACGTCTTCGCTGTTCGGTTTTTCAGTTTCCCAGAAAAGAAAGATCGATCTCTCCTTCAAAAACAGTCGTGGCCGGTCCGGTCATATAGACAAGGTTTTCCTGACGGTCCCAGAAAATCTCCAGATCGCCGCCGAGAAGTTTTACAGTGACGGGAACCGCCTCGTCGACAAGGCCGTTCAGGGTAGAAGCTACAGCCACGGCGCAGGCGCCGGTGCCGCAGGCGAGAGTTTCGCCGGAACCGCGTTCCCAGACTCTCATCTGGAGAGTATGGCGGTCGATCACTTTTACAAATTCGGTGTTGACTCTGTCGGGAAAGACAATGTTGTTTTCAAACTGCGGACCCACAGAGGCGATGTCCAGATTTTCGACGTCGTCCATATATACTACCGCGTGGGGATTTCCCATGGACACTGCTGTGACGTGATATACCGCGCCGCCGATCTCAAGAGGCGCGTCGATCACCTGCTCCGTATCCGCCACAACGGGAATCTGAGCGGCGGTGAGGATGGGAGTTCCCATGTTTACTTTTACCTTACTTACTTTCCCCTCTGTCACCGTAAGCTCCAGATACTTGATCCCGCTTCTTGTGGCCACGCTGATATTTTTCTTTTTCACGATCCCGTGGTCATAGACGTATTTTGCCACACAGCGGATTCCGTTGCCGCACATAGCGCCCTGGGACCCGTCCATATTGTACATATCCATCTCGCAGTCGGCGATATCCGAAGGTTTGATCAGGATCAGCCCGTCGGATCCGATACCGAAATGGCGGTCGCTGACAAACTTTGCCACAGCGGAAGGATCCGCCACGTTTTCCTCAAAACAGTTTACATATACATAATCGTTGCCGATGCCGTGCATTTTTGTAAATTTCATCATATTCCTCCTCAGATCATTTATACTCCGTGTATGGCGCTTCCGGCAGCCGCCCTCTGCGCCGTGCGTTGCTGTCAACAGAGTCCAGTATACCGGTAAGATGTTATATTTCTGTGAAATCCTCCTAAAAAATTAAAAAACAGTACGAGATTATGAAAGTTGCTTCAGGATATCCGGGAAGGGTTCTAGGCTTCGCCTGAGGATTCCCGTCACCTGGGCGATAAGGATCCCGTAATTGGTGATGGGGACGCCCTGATCGCGGCAGCAGGCGGTACGGTATTTCATTTCCCGTTCATTGAGCATACATCCTCCGCAGTGCACCACCAGGCGGTATCCGCTGACGTCGTCCGGAAACTCTGTGCCGGAAGTAAAGACAAATTCCGGATTTTTGCCTGTGTACTGCCGTATCCAGCCGGGGATCTTATGCGTTCCGATATCATCACACTGGCGGTGATGGGTACAGCCTTCCGCAATGAGGATTTTGTCGCCGTCCTGTACCTGGTCCAGAGCCGCGGCTCCCTGTACGGCGGTTCCCAGATCTCCCTTGTAGCGGGCGAACAGGATCGAAAAAGAAGTCAGGGGTATATGTGTGGGAGTATCCTGGGATACCCTGGCGAAAACCTGGCTGTCGGTGACGACAAGGCGGGGAGTGATGCCGCCTGAGCGGAGGTTCGTCAGAGCGTCCTTCAGTTCGGTATCGCGGACCACAAGAGAGAGACCGCCGTGATCCAGGATATCCCGTATGGTCTGCTGCTGGGGCAGGATCAGCCGCCCTTTCGGAGCGGCCTTGTCAATGGGAACCACAAGGACGATCAGATCGCCGGGGGACATCAGGTCGCCGATCAGCGGATATCTGTGAGAGTCCTCCGGTTTCAGAGTGGCGATCAGCTCCTTCAGCTCCTGAATGTGGATGTTCCGGGCCGCGCTGACGTAAATACTGTGTTCCGCGGAGTCCGCGGGAGACAACGCAGCGCCGCCTGATATAACTGTGGAAGATAATGCAGGATGTTCCGATATACCTGCGGGGGAGTTACCGGCGGCGGAATGCTGTCCGCCCGGGAGGAGATCGCATTTATTATAAACAACAACAAAAGGGATCCCTTTTTCCCGAAAACGGCGGACCAGAGCCTCTTCCTGGGGGCCTATTCCCACTGTGCTGTCTATCACAAGAACTCCGATATCCGTCTTATTTAATACCTGATAACTTTTTTTTACGCGGAGAGCGCCAAGCTCCCCTTCGTCGTCGATACCAGGGGTGTCGATCACCATTACCGGCCCGAGGGGCAGGAGCTCCATGGTTTTATATACAGGGTCAGTAGTCGTTCCCATCACATCGGAAACGATTGCCAGATCCTGCCCGGTAACGGCGTTGATAATGCTGGATTTTCCTGCGTTCCGCCTTCCGAAAAAGCCGATATGCACCCGCTCGGAAGCCGGCGTCTGATTCATTCCCATATGGTCCGTCCCTCCTTATACAGACAATTTGCATTTTATTATTATAGAAAATAATTATTTATTATTCAAGCTGCCTATTGCATTTTAAAGAAAACATGGTACAATTAGAACAATGACTGAGGGTATTTTATACATAATTTATGCATAAATATACCTGATATATCAGGTTAAAAGGAGGATAAGAGTGAAAATGAAGAACATGAAAAAATTCGCGGCACTGGCGTTAAGTGTAACTATGGCTGCTTCCATGGCAGTTTCCGTATCCGCAGCAGTAGAGTCCAAGGACGATCTGCCGGGCAAGACCATCGGCGTTCAGCTGGGAACCACAGGCGACCTGGAGGCGTCCAACTATGAGGCTGAGGGATCTACCGTAGAGCGTTACAGCAAGGGAAGCGAAGCTGTTCAGGCTTTGAAGGCGGGACAGGTTGACTGTGTGATCATCGACTCCCAGCCGGCTCAGAAATTCGTAGAGGCAAACGACGACCTGAAGATTCTGGACGATCCGTTTGTTGAGGAAGAGTATGCGATCTG
>DWXL01000225.1 GCA_019119235.1 Candidatus Blautia excrementigallinarum
TTATGTGAGCATTTCCACCGCAGATCTCTCTGACGAGGAGATCGAGGAGAAGAAGGCGGACGCACAGGAGATCCTTGATACCATGAAAGAGGATCCGGAAGCGGACTTTGACGAGACGGCCAGCGCTGTCAGTGAAGACTACTCCGCACTGACCGGAACTTTTGACGCCAATGTACCCGAGACAGAGGAGACTGACGGAGAGGAGATGACTTCCACCTCCGCATATCCGGATGAAGTCATGGAAGTTCTGAGAACACTGGACGACGGTGAGATGGGACCGGATGTGATCGAGACAGACACGGCGTTCTATGTTGTACGTCTGGATCTGAAGAATGATGAGCACGAGACAGAGCATAAGATCGAGGACATTATCAGCGAGAGAGAAGAGGAACTGTATACAGATACCACCCAGCAGTGGATGGATGAAGCGGAGATCACTGTGGATGAAGAAGTGCTGAAGACACTGAAGCTTACCGACAGCCATAAGTTCAGCATTGATACTTCTGCATCAGAGGAGACCGCAGATACAACGGAGACTGCAGAGGACACGGCGCCTGATGACAGCACAGCCGCAGAAGAAACAGACAGTGACGCGGCGGCTGAGACAGACAGCGCTGCGGCAGATTCCGGAGATACTCTTTCGGAGGATGAGATCCTTGTACCTGTAGAGGAAGACGTACCGTCTACCGAAGAGGCAGATACCGAAGAGTCAGCGGATACAGAAGCAGCGGACGCCGAAGAGGCTGACGACAGCGCAGAGACTGACGAGGCGGCAGAGGAAGATACTGCTGACGACACAGCCGCAGAGAGCGATACAGCAGAATAAAACAGCCGGCAAGTCATCATACAGAATGAATAAAAGACATTCCCATGAAAAGTGGGGATGTCTTTTTTGCGATATGTTTGGGAATGGTATCTTCCCCAATTTGATTTCTGCGGTTATAATAGAAATATATTCCGGTATCCGGAGGAAGGAGAATAATAATGGCAGGCAGTTTTATAAAAAAAATGAAAGCAGGAAGCCTGGCTGTAATGGCGGGGATTCTGTTAAGCGGTGCAGGAAGCTGTCCGGCAGTTCCTGTTATGGCTGAAAGCGCAGCCGCCGATACGGAGGTTCCGGCCGCTGTATCCAAAGATAATAATAACAGTGCCGTATCGGTGAACTTCAAGAGAATCGAGGATGATTCAAACGAGCGCGGGGAGATTACTGGAATTTCCGGTGAAGGCGAATCCCTTTGGAAATATGTTACCGCAGATTATAGCCGTACAGAACTGGATCGCGTCAATGATATCGGTGTTTTCGGCGGAAAATATTATCTGGTGGAAGGTGGGACGGTGAAGGCTCTTGATCTCAGAGACGGATCCCTGATCTGGAGCAATGATGAATTTGAAGGCTGCGCCTATGGAAGTGTGTTCAGAGAAGACGGAACACTTTTTCTATGCGGTTATTATGGGCCGGATCTGTTTGTGGTGGATAAAGACGGCAATACTTTGAAGAAAATTGACAGTTTTAATAAGGATTATATGTGG
This sequence comes from Candidatus Blautia excrementigallinarum, assembly GCA_019119235.1. Lineage (GTDB taxonomy): Bacteria > Bacillota > Clostridia > Lachnospirales > Lachnospiraceae > Blautia_A > Blautia_A excrementigallinarum. The sequence goes on from DWXL01000225.1 coordinate 1,531, forward strand.
CCGCATAAATTGGAACTCCTGGGAGAGCAGCTGGCGATCACTTATTCCGGAACACCTTCTGGCACAGAGGAGACACTCTATATCAATCTCAGCGATTACTCACTGGCGTCCGGGCGGATTTCCGATGCTTCAGATTCCGGTACAGAGGGTACGGCAGTGGCCGACAGTGCGGTAGAGAATATTTCAGCAAGTTCTTATCTGGAAGAACCCCAGTATGGTCTGTCTCATGGTACCTCTAATCTAATGGATGGAGATTTGTCGACTGCATGGGTGGAAAGTGCGGACGGATCAGGGGAGGGTGAAGCCTTTACTCTGAAGCTGAATGGCACTTATAAGGTTTCCGGATTCACCATCCACGCCGGATATCAGAAAAATGAGGATATTTATGCGAAAAACTCCAGACCTGAAAAAATGACAGTCATGTTTTCGGACGGAACCAGACAGGACGTGGAACTTGCTGATATCAACGGACCGCAGAAAATCACATTCGGCGCGGCCGTTAATACTTCCAGTATGAGATTCATTATACAATCGGTCTATCCAGGCACGAAATACCAGGATACGGCAGTATCGGAAATTTCATTGTTCTGAGGGAGTTTTTAGCTGTACCGGAGAATTTTTTGCGGCTTCGATAGAGTCTTTTGGATATTTGATTTTATCTTTGCGAAAAGGCAATTTAAAAAAACGTGTCAGTCTGCTGTTTGATATGGAATAGAATTTTGAAATATAAAGAGAAGAGGCACGACCGTATAGGGGAAGGTGGAGTTCAGACGAAATTACATCTTCTCCTTATTTATCTTTTGAAAAAATTGATATAAATCAATCATAATATGGACTGGGAAAATCAGAACATGATATAATTTGTCTGAAAATAGTAAAACATAAAGGTTTTTAGTATTTGGAAAAGGTGTAAAACAAAATAGGATATAGTAAAGGACTGAGAGAATGTAATTTTAGATGATTTTTCTATATAGAGCGCTGTAATTTAAATAAAAGAATAGGAAGTGAGTCAGGAAAAGGAGAGTATAATATATTTTATGTTTATCAAAATTATGGAAGGGAAATAGAAAAATATGTTTGATCAGGATGCGTTTTGGAAACGTTATGTTGGATTAAGAGATCCAGAGGCAGTGACGGCACTGGAGAGCTGCTCCTATATTAGAAATGTGGAAAAGGGAGAGAAGATTATCAGAGAAGGCGATATTGTGACAGAAGTTGCTTTCATAATAAGCGGTGTTTTAAAAGCGGTTTATATAGATCAGTATGGGAAAGAAAAAGTATATTGTTTTGGATACATACCCGGGGAGGCGGCAATTTCTGTCACACACTTGGGAATTGGAATAAAGTCGATCTGCACGGTAGAAGCCATCAGTGAAAGCGTGGTTTTGTGTGTACCGATGACTTGTCTGATAAAACTGACAAAGGATAATCTGGACGTTGCCCGCATATACAATAAAATGTTAAGTATATCGCTGAAAAAAGTAATAGAACATAATCGGATTCTTTCCGACTATGAAGTCCAGGAGCGCTATCAGTGGTTTCTGGAGACATATCCGGGGCTTTTTGAGTTGGTCAGAAAGAAAGACGTAGCGTCGTTTCTCGGAATGACGCCGGAGAGTCTGAGCCGGGTTCTGAAAGCCTGATACACAGTACAATTTGCATAATTGTTCGAAAAGCTGAAAGGATTAAGGGAACTAACTGTTAGAATCAGACTTAATAAGAAAGGTTTTGAGACAGTATAGTATCCTTTTTGTTTTTATGCAGGAAAAGGTCGTCTGCTTGGAATGCAGGCGGCCTTTTTTGATCGTGAGATAACATTTTCAAAAATAATTTTACATTAAAGACTTTTCGGAAGAATCATGTCAGATGCAGCAACAAATCCTTTGGCAAAATTCACAGCACCAGATTCACGGAAAATACATAAATTGATGTGCGTCAAGGGGCTGATAGACTGTGGAAAGTCGGATATGCTATAATTCCTTTAAAATCAAAAAGATTTCGTTTTTAACACAAAACATATGAAATTTATTGGGAAGAAATAGATTTATAACTATTTGCCGGACAGAAAACCTACAGGAGAGAGTTCTTTCAGTTCTCATTTCTTTTTATTCGATGTAAGGTGATAAAATGCAGTATACCGGTGTTTGCCGCAACATGATATATGAATTTCATTCTAACTTTTTATAAATCAGGAACTGAAAATTTTGAGAGACTATAAATATGGAAGGTGGAGGCAGTCACGAAAAAGAAAGTATTTACATAATGGGTGATTGGTGTGCTTGCATTATTTATAGCTGTAATACAGCCAGCAGGTGTGCTGCTGACATTTCCATGTCTGGGCACTGTTGCAACAGCAGAAGCTGCTGTGTCAACAAAACCGGGAAAGGTCTTCGACTTATAAAAATTATGTACGAGTTAACATATATTGTAAAGATTCTTCTTATAATTATTTTAATATCCTTGCTGATTTCAATTATGAAAAAAAGCGGGATTTATTGTTTATGCGGGATAGATACCATTTCTGCACAAGGACATTCGCAGGTGATAAATAAGTAGAAGAAATAAAACAGCCGTCAAACGTTTAAGAGAACATCTCAGAGTATATTCTCCTAAACGATTGACGGTTTGTTTTTAAAAGAGAAAAATATGATGCAGAACTTCATGAAAGGATACTCCGTCAGAAAGAATACTTCAATCCCTATATCACTGGGACACTGTTGTGCTTTTCCGTGCGAAGAAATCCCTGCCGGATGGATTTAATCCTGCAAAAAACAGTATCCCAACGGCTCCGGATATGCTATATTAAAATGGAATCGTACACGGTTCCGGAATCGATGATTACATTGATATACAAAGGAGAATGACAAATGAAGCTTCTTGTGGCAGAGGACGAAGAGGATTTAAACAGAATCATTACTAAAAAACTTCGGTCAGAAGGCTATGATGTGGACAGCTGTTTTGACGGGGAGGAGGCGCTGGAGCGGCTGCTGTATGTGGATTATGACGCGGCAGTAATGGATATCGTCATGCCTGTGATGGATGGGATGGAGACTGTGCGGCGGCTGCGCAGAAACGGAAGATCCACTCCCGTTATTTTTCTGACTGCCAGAGATACAATACCGGATAAGGTTGGGGGACTCGATGCCGGAGCCAACGATTATGTAGTGAAACCCTTCGTTTTTGATGAGCTTCTGGCGAGGATCCGCGCAGTAATGCGCACGGCTGCAGGGATTCATTCAGATATCTATGAGCTGGACAATCTGTCCTTAAATGCCAGAAGTCATATTGTTACGCGGGAAGGCAGAATAATCGAGCTTACCGGAAAAGAGTACGGACTGCTGGAGTATCTTCTGGTTAATAAAAATCAGATACTGAGCCGTGAGAGAATTCTGAATCATGTATGGGGATACGATTTCGACGGAACTGAAAATGTAGTTGACGTTTATATGAATTATCTGAGACGGAAGATTGAGTTAGAAGGACAAAAAAAGCTGATTCATACTGTCCGCGGATTGGGCTACATGATGCGCGTAGAAGAGGATAAAGACAAAAATGAAGGGAAGTAAATTCAAAATAAGGATTACTATCTGGTTTTCTGCAGCTCTTTTTATCATGTGCCTGCTTATGGGGGCTGTCATAGTATCCCTGTACAGGCTGAAAATGGAAAATAGCGTTCTGGATAATCTTCAGGTTGTTATAGACGAATGCGCGAAGATGATAGACGGAGAACCGGAGCTCCAGCAGATTCTGCGGGAAAGCGAGATAGCTACAGCGGATAATTCAGGTTTTTTACAGGACGATGTATTTCTGATGATTTACCGGGAAGATAAAAGCAGAGCCTGCGGCCTTTTTCTCTATGAAGAGCTTGATTCCCTCCCCTTTGACGACAGACAGCTCCAGAAAATAGAAATGGATCATGCGGGCTTCTGGCTTTATGACAGATACATTGATGCAGAGGAGGGCGGACTTTGGATCCGGGGACTGCAGTATTCTGCCGCGGAAATGGGAGATATCCTTTATACTTTGAGGGATGTATTTCTGGTCTTTCCCTTTGTTCTTATCCTTGCCCTTCTGGGAGGGTATTGGCTGGCCGGCCGTTTTTTGCGGCCTGTGGCGCAGATTAGCCGTACAGCTGAAGAAATCAGACAGAACGGCGATCTCGCAAAACGGATTGAGATTAAGGATACCGGGGACGAGATTTCAGCGCTTGCCAGAACCTTTAATGCTATGTTTCACCGGCTGGAAAAGAATTTTGAGGCCGAAAGGAAATTTGCGTCCAACGCGTCTCATGAGCTGCGAACCCCGGTTTCTGTTATTTTGGCACAGTGCGAGTATGCGTTATCGGATACGGATGATACAGAAGAGCTTAAAGAAGCTCTGGAAGTGGTTCAAAGACAGGGATACCGTATGTCCCAGCTAATTGAAACGCTGCTTATCCTTACAAGGATAGAACAGGATACAGGTTACTACCCTCTGGAAAAAGTGAATGTCAGCGAACTGACAGAGGACGTGTGCAGAGACAGACGGCTGAGCGCAGAGCGGGGAATTACGATGGAAACAGAAATCAAAACCGGTGTGACTGCGGAGATCAATCCTCAGCTTTTCCGTCTGATGCTGGATAATCTCCTGCAGAACGCCTATCGTTATGGACGGGAGAACGGCTGGATAAAAGTGATTCTCAGTGAAAAAGAATCCGGGATAGTACTGAAAGTAGCGGACAACGGCATGGGGATAGGGGAAAAAGATCTGCCGCATATATGGGAACGCTTCTACCGTGCCGATAATTCCCGGAGAAAAAAAGGGATGGGGCTGGGTCTTTCACTGGTACAGCAGATTGTCCAGTATCATCAGGGCAGGATCACGGTTTCAAGCACTGCAGGAGAGGGAACGGAATTCCGCATTATATTTGAAAAGGTGCGGGATGAGAAATAAAAGCCTCTTGTTTTTAGGAAATCATATTTTGTTCACAGAATAGAGACTTTTTTCTAATCTTATTCTAAGAAAAGATGTTTAATCTTGGAATACGATTTAGAAAGGAGTCTTTTTTATGGAAAAGAACAAATATATAAAACCCTCTATGATACAGATCAGCAGACTTCGTAAAGTATACCGTTTAGAAGATGAGGAAGTTGTTGCCCTGCACAGTGTCAGTGCAGATATAAAAAAAGGGGAAATATGCTGTATTTTCGGCACCTCCGGTTCTGGAAAAAGTACTTTGCTGAATCAGCTCGCCGGAATGGAGAAGCCCACATCCGGCGCGGTGCTGATCGGAAAAACTGATATTACAAAGCTGAATGAAAGGGACATGGTGACCTTCCGAAGAAAACATATAGGATTTATATTTCAGGCATATAATCTCCTCCCGGGACTTACTGCCCTTGAGAATGTAGCGCTGCCGATGATGTTTCAGGGATATCCTAAAAAGGAGAGATACCGCAGAGCGAGGGAACTGCTGAAACAGGTGGGACTGGAAAAAAGAATTTACCATTACCCTTCCCAGATGTCCGGCGGCCAGCAGCAGAGAGTGGGAATTGCGAGAGCATTTGTAACAAAGCCGGAGGTGGTCTTTGCCGACGAGCCTACAGGCAATCTGGATACAAAGACTACGGCACAGATTATGGGTATGATTACGGATATGGCAAGAGAGAATCAGCAGACGATCGTACTGGTCACTCATGATCCTCATATGGCGTCCTATGCGGACAGAATCATAACATTGATAGACGGTGAGATTGTTAAGGACGAAAAAAACATACCTGTGCAGGAGACTCCGGCAGGAGGATTTAATGGCGAAAAAATACAGAATTCAGGGAAGGCGGTGTAAAATAAATGACGATAAATAGAAGAAGAGCAAAATTTGCGGCCATACTTGCAGTGCTTACGATGATGACCAGCGGAGGAAACCGGGTATATGCAGCGGAAATATATATGCCGGAGACTACAGGCGCAGAGGCCGTTGAAAGAGCACAGGAAGCCCAGGATGTTTTTTCCGGAGATGCATCAATAAACAGGCAGACGTCTCCTGCAGCGACAGTGGAGGCACCGGAAAACCAGAGCCCGGTAACTCCGGCAGAGGAGACTGCTGGGCCGCAGGCGGAAACTGTTCCGGAAACATATCCACAGTCGCCGGGAGAAGCTGAGGATATACCTGCGTCAACCGAGTCTCCGGAAGTGGATTTTTCATCAGAGGATCAGGGAAAATTACCCGGAATAACCGATGGAAACCCGGAACATACAGTAGGGCCTCCTGAAAAGGAAAATTCAGGAGTATCGGGTCCTTCCGGCAGTCCTGAAATATCCGGAAAACCCCAGCAGGAGATTTCAGGAATACAATCAGGAGCTCTGTATATTTCACGGGAAAAGCTGAAAAAAGGGATCATGGCAAATTCGGACTTTAGTATTACCATTCTTCTAAAAAACACATGGAAAACCGGAAAGATTCAAAATGGAAAGCTGAATCTGGAACTGCCGGAGGGACTGTACCTGCATCCGTCCTATGAAAAAGAAACTTTTGATTTTCCTGATATTCAGGCCGGGGCGCAGAGAAAGCTGCGTATAAAACTACGGTCAGGAGAGATGAAAGAAGACGGACGGACATTAAGGTTAAAGGTGAAGACTCTCTTTCATCATGAACCGGAGGAAAAAGAGTCAGGACAGCAGGAGGTTCTTCTGCTTCCTGTAAATGCAGCAGGCGGAAAGTTGGGATTTGTAGATAATACAGCGTCGTATTCGGGAGGGGATGGAGCATATGGCGGATCCTATGGAGGAGCAGATTCTTCTCCGGAGGAAAAGAAAAAAGCGGATCCTATGGTTCCGAGAATTATTGTCAGCCAGTATGATTATGACAAAAATGCCGTGTCCGGAAAAACCTTCAGTACAAATATTACAATCTGCAATACAAGTGAAAAACTGAATGTAGAAAATATGGTTCTGAGTATGGAAACGGGAGAGAATGCGTCTCTGCAGGGAACTTCTAATATGGTCTATGTAAAAAGTCTGAAGCCCCAGGAGACCTACCGGACAGAATTGAAGCTGAAAACCCTGGAGGATGGAAAAACTGACAGTGCGGACGTTACCCTGAATTTTAAATATGAATATCTGAAAAATGATGAACGGACAGAGGTAGAGTCGGCCCAGAAAATTTCTGTTCCCGTACAGATTCCGGACCGCTTCAGCGTCGGAGAGCTTCAGACTATGGATGAACCTGTAGCGGGAGAAGAGTTTACAGTTTCTCTGCCCTATGTAAATAAGGGGAAAATACCTGTGAGCAATGTAGAAGCAGTGATAAAGACAGAGATGAAAGCCGGAGAAACATACAAGTATCTGGGAAACGTGGAGGCAGGTACCAGCGGAACCCTGGATTTCTTTGTCACACCGGAAGAAGCCGGAAACCAGAAGGTTCAGATTACTCTGACTTATGAGAATTCTGCAGGACAGGAAAAGACTGTGGAAAAGGAGAAAGTTTTTCAGATTGCAGAAGCAGAAATTTCTCCGGAGGAGATGTTCAGTGAAGGATATATGACAGAAGCAGAAGAGCAGGGATATACCAAAGGAGGAAATAAAGCAAAAACAGGTTTGTTTGCCGCAGGAGGAGCGGGAACTCTGCTGGCCGCCGGCGCTGGTATAACACGGATTAGAAGGCGAAAAAGAGATACGGAAAACGAGGATTTTTAATATGACATTTAAAGATATAGCAAGTCTGAGTGTCCGAAATCTGTACAGGCGCAAGAGCAGGACACTCCTTACAGTTTCCGGTGTGGTAATCGGCTGCTGTGCAGTTGTTATTATGATATCCCTGGGGATTGGAATGAAAAAGTCCCAGGAGCAGATGCTGGAAGGAATGGGAAATTTAATGCGTATTACTGTAACGTCAGCGCCTCAGAATGTTGCAAAACGCCGCCTTCTTGACAAAAAAGGCGTCGATAAAATCAGAAAGCTACAGAATATTAAGGCGGTGGTACCAAAAAAGGAGATGGATCTGGAAGAGCTTAATCTGATTGCAGGAGACCAGGCCCGTTTTCAGTGTAATTATACGACCATTGTTGGAATTCCTGAAAAGGATCTTGAGGCTGCAGGCTATGAAATTAAAGATGGAAAAATGATTTCTGGAAGAGAAAACGAAGTGCTGGCAGGCGAGCACCTTGCCTACCAGTTTGTGGACAGCAGGAGACCTGACGGAAAAAATATGGTGGATTATTGGAGCGATGAGAATGCTCAGCCTTATTTCCCGATTCTTCAGACTCCCGTCGAAGTGGCGAAAAAGGAAGAAAAAGCAGCGGACGGCGTCCAGGAACAAAACAGTGCCAAAGCATCCTGGAAAGGCATTCAGAAGCTGACGGTTGTCGGGGTAACGAAACAGGATTTTGATAAGGGAGATGAAACCGAGGGCGGAATTATTATGGGGATGCGTGATTTCGACCGTATCCAGAAAGAAATCCGCAAAGAGACAAACATTAAATTAAGCAGGGAATATTCCCGGGTTCTGGTGGATGTAGATGATATCAGCCATGTGGACTCCGTGGAAAAAGAAATTAAAAGGCTGGGATACCAGACCAGCTCTATGGAAAGCCTTCGAAAACCTATGGAAGAAAGTGTGAAACAAAAGCAGATGATGCTGGCCGGACTTGGGGCTGTTTCTCTTTTTGTGGCTGCTATCGGGATTGCAAATACCATGATCATGTCCATAGTGGAACGGACAAGAGAGATAGGAATTCTCAAGGCCTTGGGCTGTTCTCTGTCCGATATCCGAAAGGAATTTCTCATAGAGGCCGGGATGATCGGATTCATTGGAGGAATAGCAGGTGCTCTGGTAAGCTGCGGTGTTTCATGGATTATGAATACATATATGGGATCGTCTCTGACAGGAGACGGGCTAATGATGATGATGGAGGAAGGGACTTCAGGGGCAGCTCTTTCCATCATACCGCCGTGGCTGATCGGCGCCGCCGTCCTTTTTTCCGTAATTATGGGAGTAGGAGCCGGATTCTTCCCGTCGAACAGAGCGGTAAAGATTTCTGCCCTTGAAGCAATGAAAGCATGAAAAGATTTTTAAATTTGCTTTGGCTCCGTATATGCATTTCTGTACGGAGCCAAAACAATAAAGTATGATTTTTGTTTTATAAGGACTGCGATTTCTTCTTTTCTTCGTATTCCTTCGTCAGCCTGCGTACCACTATCGTACAGGCAAGAAGGCCGATCAGGTTGGGAAGCACCATCAGGCCGTTAAACATATCGGACATGTTCCACACAAGATCCACCTTCAGGGTAGAGCCGGTAATAACGAAGATCACAACCAGAACCGCATAGATCTTTACAGCCTTATCGCCGAAGAGATGGCGGACGTTGACCTCGCCGAAATAATACCAGCCTACAATAGTAGTGAAGGCGAAGAACAGCATACA
>DWXL01000226.1 GCA_019119235.1 Candidatus Blautia excrementigallinarum
CTCCGTTCCTATGTAGAGCAGCCGCTTATCGATCCGGACGAGATCAACAACCGGCTGGAGGCTCTGGAAGAGCTGAATCAGAATCCGATTCTCCGGGACGAGATCCGGGAGTATCTGAATCCGGTGTACGACCTGGAACGTCTGATCAGCCGGATCAGTTATCAGTCGGCCAATCCCAGAGATATGGTGGCTTTTTCCTCTTCTCTGGAAATGCTTCCCCATATCCGCAGGATACTGAAGGAATTCAAATGCCCCATACTTACCCGCATCTACGAAGACATGGATCCTCTTGAGGATCTGTCCGGGCTTATCAGGAAAGCCATCGTGGACGAACCGCCTATGGTTCAAAGAGAGGGCGGTATCATCCGGGAGGGATATAACGAGGATGTGGATAAATTCCGCCGTTCCCGTACTGACGGGAAGAAATGGCTCGCGGAGCTGGAGACAAGAGAAAAAGAGCGTACAGGTATCAAGAACCTGAAGATCAAATACAACCGTGTTTTCGGCTATTCCCTGGAAGTTACCAATTCATTTAAGAACCTTGTGCCGGAAAATTATGTGCGTAAACAGACCCTGACAAATGCGGAAAGATATATCACCCAGGAATTGAAAGATCTGGAGGATCTGATCCTTGGCGCGGAGGACAGGCTCTATACGCTGGAGTATGAGCTGTTCTGTGACGTCCGGGACAAAGTGGGGGCCGAAGTTGCAAGGATCCAGCGTACCGCCAAGGCGGTGGCCGCCCTGGACGTATTTGCATCCCTTGCTCTTGTGGCCCAGAGAAATAATTATGTAAGGCCGAAGATCAATGAAAACGGCGTGATCGATATCAGGAACGGACGTCACCCGGTGGTGGAGCAGATGATCGAAAACGATATGTTCATTGCCAACGATACCTATCTGGACAGCCAGAAAAAACGGGTGTCTGTTATCACAGGTCCCAATATGGCCGGTAAATCCACTTACATGCGTCAGACGGCGCTGATCGTGCTCATGGCGCAGGTGGGAAGTTTTGTCCCTGCGGAAAAGGCGAATATCGGCATTGTGGACAGGATCTTTACCCGTGTGGGAGCGTCTGACGACCTTGCCAGCGGACAGAGTACTTTCATGGTGGAGATGACGGAGGTTGCCAATATCCTCAGAAACGCCACATCCAGGAGCCTTCTGATCCTTGACGAGATCGGAAGAGGTACGAGTACCTTTGACGGACTGGCTATCGCCTGGGCTGTGATCGAACATATCAGCAGCACGAAACTGTGCGGCGCCAAGACGCTATTCGCCACGCATTACCATGAGCTGACAGAACTGGAAGGAAAGATCCCGGGAGTCAATAACTACTGTATCGCCGTCAAGGAAAAGGGCGACGATATCGTTTTCCTCAGAAAGATCGTTAAAGGCGGAGCGGATAAGAGTTACGGTATACAGGTGGCAAAACTGGCGGGTGTGCCGGATTCCGTGATCGCCCGGGCAAAAGAACTGGTGGAAGAGCTCAGCGACGCGGATATTACAGCCGCGGTCAAAGATCTGACCGCTTCGAAAAAGAAACAGAAAATCGTCTATGATCAGGTGGATATGGCCCAGATGTCCCTTTTTGATACGGTGCAGGACAACGACATCGTGGATGAGATCAGAGATCTTGACCTTACGAACCTCACGCCCATGGAAGCCATGAACATACTCTACAATCTGCAGAACAAGATCAAAAACAGATGGCAGAGCTGAAACAGAATTTCCGGTTCCGGATTTCCGGACGCAGACTGTTTATGGAGGAAATAATTGAAAAAAATAGCGGTATTAGATAAAAATACAATCGACAAGATCGCTGCCGGAGAAGTGGTGGAACGCCCGTCTTCCGTGGTAAAGGAGCTGGTGGAAAACGCCATCGACGCGGGAGCCACGGCGGTAACTGTGGAGATCTCAGACGGCGGCAAAAAACTGATCCGTATTACAGACAACGGCGGAGGGATCGAGGCGGACCAGATTCCCCTGGCTTTCTGCCGTCACGCCACAAGTAAGATCGAGAAGGTGGAGGATCTGGAGAATATCGCCTCTCTCGGTTTCAGGGGCGAGGCGCTTTCCAGTATCGCCGCAGTTTCTCAGGTGGAGCTTATTACCAAAACGCCTTCCGCTTTAAGCGGTTCCAGATATATTATCGAAGGCGGCGTGGAAAAATCGCTGGAAGAACTGGGGGCGCCGGAAGGCTCGACTTTTCTGGTGCGCAATCTCTTTTACAATACGCCTGCCAGAAGCAAATTTCTGAAATCCGATACTACGGAAGCCAATTACATCAACACGTTGATGGAGCAGCTGGCCCTTTCCCACCCGGAGATTTCCTTTAAATACATCCAGAATAAACAGGTGAAGCTCCACAGTTCCGGAAACTATAACGTAAAAGACGTGATATACAGCGTCTACGGAAGGGACATTGCCAAAGCCCTTCTGGAAGTGAAGTATGAAAATTCCTTTATGAAGATCACCGGATTCGTGGGAAAACCGGAGATCGCCAGAGGCAACCGCAGTTTTGAAAACTACTATATCAACGGCAGATATGTCAAGAACAATATCATCACAAAAGCCATCGAAAACGGATATAAAGGCTTTCTCATGCAGCACAAATTTCCTTTTGTCTCTCTCCAGATGGAGATGGAGGGGAACGATCTGGACGTGAACGTGCATCCCGCCAAGAGAGAGGTGCGTTTCGCCAGAGAGCAGGAAGTGTACGACGCCGTTTACGATACCGTCCGCGGCGCTCTTTCCGGCAGAGAGATGATCCCTTCCTTTACGGTGGGAAAAACGGAAGAGAAGCCAAAGGAAGAGATAGTAAAACGGGGCGAGATCCCGGAACCTTTTGAGACGAAAAGAAGAGCGCAGATTTACGGAAACCGCGCGGCGGAAACCGGAGCCGGCTACGGGAATCATTCCGGCGCGGAAAAGGCAGTATTTTCTCCTTCTGAAGAGAAACTGTTTTCCGGTACACTCAAAAAGAAAACCGATGAGTCTCCCGCAGAGGGAAATATAAAGTCTGAAGAGACGGTGAAATCTCCGGCACCTGAAAATCCGGAACCAATGCCGCAGGCAGCTCCAAAACCAACGCCGCAGACGACTTCAGAACCAGTCCTGCAGGCGGTTCCGGAACCAGCCCCAAAACCGGCTCCGGAACCCCAAAATGAACAGATGGAACTCTTTCGGGAGGAACTGCTTCGTCCGGAGTCCAGAGACCGGATCCGGATGATCGGTCAGCTCTTTGATACATACTGGCTGGCACAGTTTGGCGATCAATTTTATATTATCGATCAGCATGCCGCTCACGAGAAAATCTGGTATGAAAGACTGGTAAAACAGTTTCGGGAACATACGGTCAATTCCCAGTATCTTAGTCCGCCGCTGATTGTTTCCCTGAATCTCCAGGAGGAAGGAATTCTTAACGACAATAAAGATTATTTCCGCAGTTTCGGTTTTGAGATAGAGCCTTTCGGCGGCAGAGAATACTGCGTCAGCGCGGTTCCGTCCGATCTTTACGGACTGACAGAAGAAGAGCTTTTTCTGGAAATGCTGGACGGCCTCTGCGCGGATTCAGGAAACAAAGATCCCGAGAGGATTTTCGCGTCGAAGTTGGCCACCATGGCCTGCAAAGCGGCGGTGAAGGGAAATCACGCTATGGCAAAGGCGGAGGCGGAGAAGCTGATCGACGAGCTTCTGACTCTGGATAATCCTTATAACTGCCCTCATGGGCGACCTACAGTTATTGCCATGACAAAGGCAGAACTGGAAAAGAAATTTAAGCGAATCGTGTGATACAGGAGGCGTTATGAAACAGCCATTGATCGTCCTTACCGGGCCCACGGCCGCGGGTAAAACAAGCCTTT
>DWXL01000227.1 GCA_019119235.1 Candidatus Blautia excrementigallinarum
GCCATTACAAGGGGAGTGCAGCAGGTGCCGGGATGCGGTACGACGATCAAACATTTTGCCTGCAATAATCAGGAGGACAACCGCATGGGCTGCGACAGCATTCTCAGCGAGAGGACCCTGCGGGAGATCTATCTGAAGGGATTTGAGATTGCGGTAAGAGAATCCCAGCCTATGGCGATCATGACAAGCTACAATCTTATTAACGGGATCCACGCGGCCAACTGCGGGGATATCTGCACGAAGGCTGCCAGATGCGAGTGGGGATTCCAGGGGATCATCATGACGGACTGGACCACAACGGAGCAGGGAGAAGACTGTACGGCTGCCGGCTGCATGAGGGCGGGCAACGATCTGGTGATGCCGGGAGCGGTAAGCGACATGGCGAACCTTAAGGCGGAACTGGATGCCGGAACTCTGAACGAAGAGGATCTGAAAGCCTGCGTCGCCAGACTGGCCGATATCATCCTGCAGTCCAATCAGTATGAGGCTGCGTCTCCCTACCGGAAATATTAAAACAACTTGTGCATAGGTGATACAAGTTATAAAATATATCAGTAATAAAAATGCACGGGAGGAAAAGGCATGCTGAAAACATTTCTGGCGGAGGACGAAATCGTAGTCCGTGAAAATATCAAGAAGATGGTTCCCTGGGAACAGTACGGATTTGAGCTGGTAGGGGAGGCGTCAGACGGAGAGATGGCGCTTCCGCTTATAAAAAAACTGAAGCCGGATCTTCTGATCACGGATATTAAGATGCCTTTTATGGACGGCCTGACACTATGCAAAGTTGTAAAAAAGGAACTTCCTGATATCAAAATCGTGATCCTCAGCGGCTATGACGATTTTAATTACGCGAAAGAGGCCATCGGCATCGGCGTGGAGGATTATCTCCTGAAGCCGATCACCAAGAACGCTTTTCTGGAACGGCTGTGCGAGATACGGAGCAGATACGAGTACGAGAAGAGCCAGCGGGAGTATTACGAGCAGTTCCACAGAGAAATGCAGGAATACGAGCAGAACAGCAGCAGGGATTTCTTCGAAGGGCTTATCAGCGGGACCATGGATATGGGCGAGATGTACGAAAGAGCAGACAAGCTGGGGCTGGATATTGTGGCGGAGGCGTACAATATCCTGATCTTTACCCTGGAATCCGAAAACGCAGCGGCAGGACAGAGCGAAACCTATTCTGAATGGGAAGCACGGGCCCTGGAAAAAATAGAAGGCCTTTTTGCGGATCACAGTTACGCCATGCTGTTCCGCAACAATGTGTTCAGCTACGGCGTTCTTGTGAAAGAACAGAAAGATAATCCGGGCAAAAATACCCGGGACTGTGTGGAGAGTATCCGGGAGATACTGTCTGACGCGCCTGCGGGACAGCCCTGGTTTATCGCCGCAGGAGAACTTGTGGAACGTCTCAGCAATATGAAGCACAGCTATAATACGGCGGCGCAGACTTACGCCAGAAGATATCTGTATGACGGACATATCCTGTATTACAGAGATCTGAAGGAGGAGGAACTGGCAAAGGATGACGGCAGATATCTGAAAAAGGTGGATATCAACGCCATGGATCCTGCGATCATACAGAAATTCCTGGGCAGTGGTCTGAAAGAAGAGACAGGGAATTTTGTCAGGGATTATTTCCATGCGATCGGTAAGGAACCTATGACTTCCATGGTATTCCGGAGCTACGTGATCCTGAACGTGCGTTTTTCCGTGCTGTCTTTTCTGAACAGGATGGGATACTGCGCCTCGGCTCTGGAGGAGAGCGATACGGAGGACGCGCTGGAACAGGGCGGGGCGTCGATGGAGGCGGCTATGGCTTACGCAGAGAATATGCTGCAGAAGGCCATTGAGATCCGGGATGAAAATTCCGGAAACAAGAACAGGGATATTCTGGAAAATTCCATTGAATACATAAAGACACATTATATGGACGAAAACATGTCCCTTAACGCTGTCGCCCAGGTTGCCAATATCAGCGCTAATCATTTCAGCGCTCTTTTCAGCCAGAATATCGGACAGACATTTATCGAATATCTTACGGGGATCCGTATGGAACATGCCAAGGAGCTTCTGCGCTGTACCGGAAAGCGTGCCAGCGAGATCGCCCTTGAGGTGGGGTACAAGGATTCTCATTATTTCAGTTATCTCTTTAAGAAGACCCAGGGCATGACGCCCAGCGACTACCGGAAAGCAAAAGAGGAAGGGTGATAAAAGATGAAGCAGAAACAGAAAAGATTCACCATGGAGGAGCAGATAAAGAGAATACTTCTGTCCACCATGCTTCCCATGGCCCTTCTGATCGCCTTCCTCCTGGTGGCTTCCGCGGGGTATGTCTCCCGTTACAACCAGCTTGCCCAGAATCTTTCCATCAGCAGTGAATTCAACCTTCACTTTAAGGACGACCTGGATGTGGGAATGTATTATATCGCTATTTTTTCCGAGGACACTTCCCATCTCTCGGAGGTAATGGCTCTGGTCGACGAGGCGGAAAACACCATCGCGAAACTGGAGGATAACACTTATAACGCGGACAGCCGGAAGAGCCTGAAGCGTCTGAAAAATTATCTGGGAAACTTACGAAAACGGATGAAGGAGCTTACGGAGGAAGAAAAGTACGATGACAGAATGCAGAGTATGGACAGCAACATCCGTGTGATCACAAGTCTTGTCGTCCAGGAAATGCAGAATTATATCTATACGGAGTCCATGTATCTTGTAAGCGCGGAAAACGCCCTTACCCGGCACCTGTATGTACTGATCGGAACAGTGGCCCTTCTCTGTATCGTGGAACTGGTGATCCTGATACGGAGGTCCTTCCGTTTCTCCCATAATATCAGCGAACCGGTAAAGGGCATCCTGAATAACGTCAGGGAAGTGGGACTTGGGAATTTCCAGATCGCGGAAGTGCAGGCGGACAATATGGAAATCGAGGAGCTGGACGCGGGAATCCGGATGATGGCGAAGAAGATCGAAGAGTTATTCGCCAATGTAAGGAAAGAAGAGGAGATGAAGCATCTGATACAGCTTCAGCTTCTGCAGGCCCAGGTTAATCCTCATTTCCTTTATAATACTCTGGATACCATCATATGGCTGATCGAGGGAGGACAGACGGAGGACGCTGTGGAAATGATCTCCAGCCTTTCTGTATTTTTCCGCACATCACTGTCAAAGGGGGAGGATATTATCCCGCTTTCCGAGGAAAAACGTCATACCCTCAGTTATCTGGAGATCCAGCAGTCAAGATACCGGGATATCCTGGAATTTGAGATCCGCATTCCGGACGAATTTGATAAAATCATGGTTCCGAAGCTGACTCTTCAGCCCCTGGCGGAGAACGCCCTCTATCACGGCATCAAGAATAAACGGGGCGGCGGACGCATCGTAATAGAAGGTTTTGACGACGGGGACGGCCTGATCCTCCGTGTGACGGACAACGGCCAGGGAATGGATGAGAAACGGCTCCGGGAAATCCGCCGGGCTATCCAGACCGGCGAGCGGGCGGGATTCGGCCTTGCGGCGGTGGCGGAGCGCATCCGCCTGTATTACGGACCGGAGTATGGAATAAGAATCGACTCGGAAGAAGGAAAAGGAACGACCATTGAAGTGCGCCTTGCAAAGAAAATTACAACGGTCCGGTGAAAAAACAAACCTGTATCATAAAAAAACAAACCTGTTAAATTAAAAACGAAAAAAGGATAAAACTCTGTACATTTTTCCTAAAAAAATCCATGGAGTTTTCTCCCTGTTTGGTTATAATAGAGACATGTTAAACAAGTGACAACTTAAAAAAGGGAGGAAACAAAACATGAAGAAAAAAATCTTAGCAGCTTTTATGGCAGCAACAATGGTAGCAGGAATGTCAGCTATCAACGTAGCAGCAGAGGAGGAAGGCGGAGACCTGATCACTGTGGGATTTTCACAGGTAGGCGCTGAGTCTGACTGGCGTACAGCCAACACAGAGTCCATGCAGACAACCTTCTCAGAAGAGAACGGATATGAGCTGATCTTCAGCGACGCTCAGCAGAAACAGGAGAACCAGCTGACAGCAGTTCGTAACTTCATCCAGCAGGAAGTTGACTACATCCTTCTTGCACCTGTAACCGAGACAGGATGGGATAC
>DWXL01000228.1 GCA_019119235.1 Candidatus Blautia excrementigallinarum
CACAGAAGCCAGAAAATCCGCAGACGGCTTCCGTCGCCGAGCTGTTTAAAAATATCGGCCGCGATCTGAAAGTCTTCCAGTCCGGGCATTTTCTCAAGGGAATGTTCGATGTCCTGTCCATGATCGTGAGGCAGAGCCACTTTCGACATATGAATTCCTCCTTTGCAGATTTTTTCTGTTATTCTGATGATAGCATCCTGAAAAAAACATGTCAAATCAAAAATATTCCTCAAAAACCTATTGACGTTTTACTGTGAAAGGAGTATATTACAATTAAAGATTAAACAAATACTTAATTGATAAATTGAATAAAAGAAAGGAAACGGGAAAATGAAAAAAACTTACAAGATTGATGTGGACTGCGCGAACTGCGCCAACAAAATGGAGGAAGCCGCAAAGAAAACAGAAGGCGTGAAAGATGCTTCCGTGAATTTCATGATGCTGAAGATGCAGGTGGAGTTTGAAGACGGGCAGAACCCCAAAGAAGTAATGCAGCAGGTTCTGAAGAACTGCAAAAAAGTCGAGGATGACTGTGAGATTTATCTCTGACAGAATGGAGCGCCAAAATGAATAAGAAACAGAAAAAAATGCTGGTTCGTATCCTTATAGCTGCAGTTTTACTGGGAGTATTCAATTTTATTCCGGTAGAAGGATGGATCCGGTTCGGACTTTATCTGATTCCCTATCTGGTGATCGGATATGATATTTTGCTGAAAGCGCTGAAGGGGATCCGGAACCGTCAGGTTTTTGACGAGTGCTTTCTGATGGCGGTGGCGACAGTGGGAGCCATTGCCCTTGCCTTATATGAGAAAAGCGGAGACTATACCGAGGCGGTTGCCGTTATGCTGTTTTACCAGATCGGCGAGCTGTTCCAGAGTTATGCGGTTGGCAAAAGCCGCCGCAATATCAGTGAACTGATGGATATCCGCCCGGATTACGCCAATGTGGAAGTAAACGGAACCCTGGAGCAGCTGGATCCTGACGAGGTGGAGATCGGAACAGTGATCACCGTTCAGCCAGGGGAGAAAGTTCCCATTGACGGAGTGATCGTGGAAGGTTCCTCCTCTCTGAATACCAGCGCGCTTACCGGCGAAAGTATTCCAAGAGACGCAAAAGCAGGGGATGAGATCATCAGCGGATGCATCAATATGACAGGCGTGCTGAAGATCCGTACTACAAAAGAGTTCGGCGAATCTACTGTCTCGAAGATCCTGGATCTGGTGGAAAACGCCACCTCACGGAAATCAAAGTCGGAAGACTTTATTTCCAGATTTGCGAGGATATATACGCCTGCGGTATGTTATGCGGCGCTGGCGCTGGCATTCCTGCCCCCGCTGGTGAGAATGCTGGGAATGGGCCTCAGTCCGGAATGGGGAAACTGGGTTTACAGAGCCCTGACCTTCCTGGTCATCAGCTGCCCCTGCGCACTGGTGATCAGCATCCCTTTAAGTTTCTTTGCGGGGATCGGGGGAGCCAGCAACGCGGGCGTGCTGGTAAAGGGTTCCAATTACCTGGAAACACTTTCCAAAACGGATATGGTAGTCTTTGATAAAACAGGAACTCTGACACAGGGCGTTTTTGAAGTGAACGGTATCCATCATAATGAAATGGAAAATGAGAAGCTGCTGGAATACGCGGCTCACGCGGAATGCGCTTCATCTCATCCCATCAGCAAAAGCCTTCAGAGAGCCTACGGGAAAGAAGTAGACCGTTCCCGTGTGGAGAATATCCGCGAGATAAGCGGCAACGGCGTGCTTGCCACCGTAGACGGAAAAGAGGTTGCCGCCGGCAACGACAAGCTGATGGCGCATTTGGGGATTCCTTTCGTCAGCTGTCACAGTGTGGGAACGATCATCCACATCGCCATAGAAGGCAAATACGCCGGGCATATCGTGATCTCAGACGTTGTGAAACCTCATTCCAGAGAAGCCGTGGAGGCGCTTAAGAAAGCCGGCGTGCGCAGAACAGTTATGCTTACCGGCGATTCCAAAAAAGTGGCGGATCATGTCGCGGCGGAACTGGGTCTGGACGAGGTGTACAGCGAACTTCTTCCTGCTGACAAAGTGGCGAAAGTGGAAGAGCTTCTGAAAACAAAACCAGAAAACGCGAAACTCGCCTTTGTGGGCGACGGGATCAATGACGCGCCTGTTCTGGGCAGGGCGGATATCGGCATCGCCATGGGAGCCATGGGATCCGACGCCGCGATCGAAGCGGCGGACGTTGTCCTGATGGACGACGATCCCCTGAAGATTTCCAAAGCGATCAAAATTTCGCGGAAATGTCTGCGGATCGTATACCAGAATATTGTTTTTGCCATCGGTATTAAGCTGCTGTGCCTCGCCCTGGGAGCTCTGGGTCTTGCCAACATGTGGCTGGCGATCTTCGCGGACGTTGGAGTAATGATCATCGCGGTGCTGAACGCCATCCGGGCGCTGTTTGTAAAAAAACTTTAAAAAAATTAAAAAAAGGGATTTCTTTAATCTTACTTTAATCTTCGGCTCATATACTGAACTCATCAAAACAAAGAAAACAAATAAATATAAAAATAACGGAGGTAACGGATATGAGAAATAAAAAGATGAAAGTTATTGCGGGAGCGCTCGCGGCGGCAACGGTACTAACGGCGGGAACAATGACGGTGGCAGCGGAGGGAAGATTCTCCCAGTACCTTCAGAAGCTTCAGGACGAGGCGGAATACACCAAGGAAGAAGCCCTGGATATTGCGGTGGAAGACGCGAAGCTGGACGAGAAAGATGTAAAGAGATCCCGGGTAGAACTTGATTATGACGACGGAAAGCTAACCTATGACGTGGAATTCTACACAGACAGCGAAGAGTACGATTATGAGATCGACGCCAAAACAGGAAAAATACTCTCCGCCGACCGGGAAATAGAGAGGGATTTCCGTGATATCGATCCGGAAGCGGAAGCACAGTATACGGAAGAAGAGGCTCTGGAGATTGCCAGAGAGGACGCGCAGCTTGAGGAGAAAGACATTGAAAAATCAAGAGTGAAACTGGAGCGCGACGACGGATTCCTGATTTATAATGTAGAGTTCTATGTGGGAAATGAGGAGTACGATTACGAGATCGACGCGGATACCGGAAGGATCATGGATGTGGATTATGAGATCGAGGATGACTTCCTCAGCGAGGATACGGAAGGCGTGGAAATCTCCGAAGCGGAGGCAGAAGAAATCGCGCTGGAAATGGTGCCGGGAGCTTCCTCTGAGGATCTTCATATGAAACTGGAACGTGACGACGGACGCCGGATATACGAAGGAGACATCCGTTATGACGGCATGGAATACGAGTTTGAGATCAACGCCGAAAACGGAAAGATCATCAGCTGGGAAAGTGAATCTGAATGGGACGACTGATATATCAATAAACAGAACCTCCGTTTCCGGGGTATTCCGGAAACGGAGGTTCTGTTATGTAAGTCTTATTTGCTTTCCTCGAGAACTTTTTCTTCAAGTACGGATGTACAGTGGGGGCAGCGTGTTGCCCCAAAGGGAATCTCGCTGAGGCAGAACGGACACTGTTTTGTGGTGGGAGCAGCCGGCTCTTCTTTTTTATGTCCGAGAGACATCAGTTTGTTGATGCCTTTCAGAAGACAGAACAGTACGAAAGCCAGGATCAGGAAATTTACAAATTCGGATACGAAATTGGAAGCGAATTTGGCGATATCCTTAAGGCCGTAGGTTTCAGCTCCGGTTACAAAACTTAAGATCGGGTTGATGAAGTTCTCGGTAAGAGAAGTAACGATCCCGGTGAAGGCGCCGCCGATGATAACACCGACTGCCATGTCCATCATGTTTCCACGAAGGGCAAATGCTTTAAATTCTTCGATAAACTTTTTCATTCGTGCACTCCTTAAATCACATAACA
>DWXL01000229.1 GCA_019119235.1 Candidatus Blautia excrementigallinarum
ATGATCGGAATAGATCACGACAGAGCGCCGGTGGATATCCGGGCCCTGTTCGCTTTTACGAAAAAAAACGCGGGAGAGGCTATGGAAAAAATGAAAAAAACAGCCGGGATCTACGGCTGTGTCATTCTTTCCACCTGCAACCGCCTGGAGATATGGGCAAGCCATGAGGATGACCAGGAGCTTTCCCTTTATCAGTGTCTCTGCGACCTGAAAGGAATTGAGGACGGTTCCTATGAGAAATATTTTGTGGCAAGATCGGGCGAGGAGGCTGTGAAGCATCTTTTCTATCTTGCGGGAGGACTGAAATCCCAGATCCTGGGAGAGGATCAGATCCTGACACAGATCAAAGACGCGCTGAATCTTTCCAGAGAACATTATGCGTCGGACGGAGTTCTCGAAGTGCTGTTCCGCATGGCGGCCACGGCGGGCAAGAAGATCAAGACGGAAGTGCCCCTTGCACACGGAAATCCCTCTGTGATCCATCAGGCTCTTTCCTCCCTGCGCGAACAGGGATACGACGTGCAGGGAAAAACCTGTATGGTGATCGGGAACGGGGAAATGGGCAAGGTCGCGGCGCAGACTCTTAAGGAAGCCGGGGGAGAGGTTACGGTTACGGTACGCCAGTACAGAAGCGGGATCGTAGAGATCCCGGCAGGCTGCAGCCGCATCAATTACGGCGAGAGACTGGATTTCCTCCCGAAATGCGATTTGGCGGTGAGCGCCACGGCCAGTCCCAATTATACTCTCAGGGAGGAGCAGCTCAAAGAGCTTGATATCAGCAAACCTCTGCTGCTTCTCGACCTTGCGGTTCCCCGTGATATCGAGCCGTCCGTGGGGAGAATAGAGGGAATAAAGCTGTACGATATGGACAGTTTCCGCTCCAGGACTTTCTCGCCGGAGCAGAAAGAAAGCCTGGATAAGGCGGCGCGCATTGTGCAGGATCAGATGGACGAATTCTTCCAGTGGCTGAACGGAAGAGATCTGATCCCAAGAATACAGGAGATCAGGGAAGACGCTGTGCAGGACCTGAATCTCCGCATAGATAAAATACTGAGAAACACACCCATGGAAGAAGCGGACAGAGAGAAGCTGCTTCAGGCAGTGGATACAGCCGCAGGCAAAGTGGTGAACAAGCTGATCTTCGGCCTGAGAGACAGCCTGAATCAGGAGGCGTTCCGGGAGTGTGTTGCCGGACTGGAGCGACTGTATGAAGAATAAACGATATTTTCCCATGTTTGTGGACCTGTCAGATAAGAATATAGTAGTGGTGGGCGGCGGCAATATCGCCACCCGCAGAGTGAAAACGCTTCTGCAGTTCACCAGGAATGTGACGGCGGTAGCGCCGAAGGCGACGGCCGAGCTTCAGGAGCTTGGCAAGACAGGGCAGGTCAATCTGATCATGCGCCCGGTAAAGAGAGCGGACTTTCAGATGGCTTACATGGTCATAGCCGCAACCAACGACTGGAAGCTGAATGACGAGATCTACCGCGTCTGTAAAGAAGAAGGTATCTACGTAAACGTGGCGGATGACAAAAACAAATGTGATTTTTATTTTCCGGGTATCTATATGCATGACGAAGTGGTGGTGGGGATCACCGCCAGCGGACTCAATCATAAGAGAGCCAGAAAAGTAAGAGTGGCTATCCAGGAGGCTATGGAGGAAACAGACAGAAATGACGACGAAGACTAAGGTGATTATCGGCAGCAGGGAAAGCGTCCTTGCCGTACTGCAGAGCGAAATGGTGCGCAGCTACATAGAAAAAAAGAATCCGGGAATCTCTGCAGAGCTTCTTACCATGAAGACCACCGGAGACAGGATCCTGGACCGCGCGCTGGACAAGATCGGCGGGAAAGGCCTTTTCGTGAAAGAACTGGACAGGGCCCTTCTTGACGGCAGATCTGATATTTCGGTCCACAGTCTGAAGGATATGCCTATGGAAGTTCCGGAAGAACTCCCTCTTCTCGCTTTTTCCGAAAGAGAAGATCCCAGGGACGTGCTTGTCCTTCCCGAGGGCGTCAGGGACCTTGACAGATCGAAACCGCTGGGCTGTTCCAGCCTGCGCAGGACGATCCAGCTTAAGAAACTGTATCCGGACATGGAGGTAAAAAGTATCCGCGGCAATCTCCAGACACGTCTCAGGAAGCTGGATGAGGGCGGATATGCAGGCCTTGTCCTTGCGGCCGCGGGCCTTAAGAGGCTGGGGCTTGAGAACAGGATCAGCCGGTATTTTTCTACAGAGGAGATCCTTCCCGCCGCAGGACAGGGAATCCTGGCAGTGCAGGGAAGAAAAGATGAAGACCACAGTTATCTGGAGGGGTACTGCGACGCCGGCGCCTGGACCGCGGGTCTGGCTGAGAGGGCTTTTGTGAGATATCTTGACGGCGGCTGTTCTTCCCCGGTGGCCGCCTATGGCGAAGTGTCGGGGGCCGAGCTTACGCTGACAGGACTTTATTACAGAGAGAACGACGGAACATATATTAAGGGCAGCATCAGAGGACCGGTTTCCCGCGGGGAAGAACTGGGCGTGGAACTGGCGCAGAGATTGAAACGATCAAAAGAAAAAGGAGAACTGTCATGAAGATGGGAAAAGTATGGCTGGTAGGCGCAGGACCGGGAGACGCGGGGCTTTTTACTCTGAAAGGGCAGGAGGTCCTGAATAAGGCAGAAGTAGTTGTATATGACAGTCTGGTGGGGCAGGGAGTGCTTACGATGATCCCGGAATCCGCCAGACTGATTTACGTGGGAAAACGCGCCGACAGACATACTATGCCCCAGGAACAGATCAACGAGATCCTTCTGGAAGAGGCGCAGAAAGGATACCGTGTGGTAAGGCTGAAGGGCGGGGACCCGTTTCTTTTCGGAAGAGGAGGGGAGGAGCTGGAACTCCTTTCCCGGAACCATGTGCCCTATGAAGTGGTGCCGGGAGTCACCTCGCCTCTGGCGGTCCCGGCTTATAACGGAATCCCTGTGACGCACCGGGATTTCTGTTCTTCCCTTCATATTATCACCGGACACAAGAGAGCCGGAAAAGAGTATGATATTGATTTTAAATCCCTTGTGGATACGAAGGGCACGCTGGTGTTCCTCATGGGAGCGGCGGCCCTGAAAGATATCTGCACAGGACTTCTGAACGCGGGAATGGATCCGAAAATGCCGGCGGCTCTTCTTCAGAAAGGGACCACAGCCGGACAGAAAAGGATCGTCGCGGACGTGGGAACGCTCCCGGAAGAGGCACAGCGCCGCGGCGTGGAGACGCCGGCCATTATCGTGGTAGGGAAAGTATGCGCTCTGGCGGACACCTTCGCCTGGTATGAAAAACTGCCTCTGGAGGGATGGAAGGTCCTTGTGACAAGACCCAGGAACAGAAGCTCGCGGACGGCGGAACTTCTCCGGGAAAAGGGAGCGGAGGTTCTGGAACTTCCCTCCATAAAAACAGTTCCTCTGAAAGATCAGGGACCGCTTCACGCCGCCCTGGAAAAGCTGGAAACGTACCAGTGGATGGTATTTACCAGCCCGACAGGCGTAGAAGTGTTCTTTGACGAGCTGAAGAAGCAGAAAAAAGATATCCGCAGCCTTTGCGGCGTCCGGGTGGCTGCTATCGGCCAGGGGACAGCTTCGGCTCTGGAACAGAGAGGACTTCTGGCAGATCTTGTTCCATCTGTTTATGACGGCGATACCCTTGCCCGGGAACTGGCGGAGAAACTGGACGGCGGGGAACGTATCCTGATCCCCAGGGCACTAAAGGGGAATGAAAATATCGTTCCGGTCCTGAAAGAGAAAGGCGCGTCCGTGGATGATATCGGCATATATGAGACGGTATATGAATCCAGCCGGCTGATCGATCCCGGAAAAGAACTGAAAGCAGGAAATATTGACTGTGTGGTGTTCACAAGCGCCTCAACGGTGAAGGGGTTTGTGGAAAGCACGAAGGGAGCGGATTATTCCGACCTTGTGGCCGCCTGCATCGGAAAACAGACAAAGGCGGCGGCCGATCAGTTCGGAATGGAGACATATATGTCGGAGAAAGCGACTATCAGCTGTCTTATCGACCTGGTAGAAAAAATAAAAGCACAAAAAGAAAGAGAGTGAGAGATATGGATTTAATCCAGAGACCGAGAAGGCTCAGAGGAAGCGAAACATTAAGAAAGATGGTGAGAGAGACCAGGATCGACAAATCCTCCCTGATCTATCCTCTCTTCGTACAGGAGGGAACAGGCAGAAAGGACGAGATCCCTTCCATGGAAGGACAGTACCGGTACACGGTGGACCTTCTTCCCCGCAAACTGGAAGAACTGGCGGACGCGGGAGTAGGCAGCGTTATGCTTTTCGGTATTCCCGATCATAAAGATGAAGCGGGAAGCGGCGCTTATGATGAGAACGGCATTGTGCAGAAAGCGCTCCGGGAAGCAAAGAAACAGGTTCCGGAGCTTTATTATATAACAGACGTATGCATGTGCGAATACACTTCCCACGGCCATTGCGGCGTTCTCTGCGGCCAAGAGGTGGACAATGACGCCACGCTGGAACTTCTGGCGAAAACAGCGCTTTCTCATGTGGAGGCGGGAGCGGATATGGTGGCTCCTTCCGATATGATGGACGGACGCGTGCGGGCGATCCGCGAATGCCTGGACCGGGCGGGACACAAGGAAACGCCGATTATGTCCTACGCCGTGAAGTATGCGTCCGCTTTCTACGGTCCTTTTCGTGAAGCGGCGGATTCCGCGCCGGCTTTCGGCGACAGGAAAAGCTATCAGATGGATTTTCATAACCGGAGAGAAGGCATGAAGGAGGCCCTCACAGATGTGGAAGAGGGAGCGGACATTATCATGATCAAACCCGCCATGTCTTATCTGGATATGGTTTCCGAGGTGTATAAAGCGGTTCATGTGCCTGTGGCGGCTTACAGTGTCAGCGGCGAATACGCCATGGTAAAGGCTGCGGCGAAGATGGGCTGGATCGAGGAGGACAGGATCGTCTGCGAGATGGCGGCCAGTGTGTTCCGGGCAGGAGCTCAGATTTATCTTACCTATTACGCCCAGGAACTTGCGGGATATATTGACGAAGGGAGAATCGGCTGATGACAGTATCGGAAACATTATTTGAGCGCGCGGTAAAAAGAATACCCGGAGGAGTCAACAGCCCGGTAAGAGCCTACGGGGCCATCGGGGAGGCTCCCAGATTTATCGATCACGCGGACGGATGTTATATATACGACGCGGATGGCAACGCCTATATCGACTATATCGATTCCTGGGGACCGATGATCCTGGGACATAATTTCCCGGCGGTACGGGAGGCGGTGATCAAAGCCTGTGAAAAGGGGCTGAGTTTCGGCTGCGCCACAGAGATCGAAGTGGAGATGGCGGAATTTATCTGTGAGAATATCCCCCATGTTGAGATGATCCGTATGGTGAATTCCGGTACGGAGGCGGTCATGAGCGCGGTGCGGTCTGCCAGAGGATTTACCGGACGGGATAAGATCATTAAATTTGCCGGCTGTTATCACGGCCACAGCGACGCGCTTCTGGTAAGCGCCGGATCAGGGGTGATGACAAGTGGGATTCCGGACAGTGCGGGAGTTCCGAAAGGATGCACCATGGACACCATGACGGCCGTATATAACGACCTGGACAGTGTGAAGACGCTGTTGGAGCAGGCACCGGATCAGGTCGCCGCTGTGATCGTGGAGCCTGTGGGAGCGAATATGGGAGTGGTACTGCCGGAGGAAGGTTTCCTTGTGGGCCTTAGAAAACTCTGCGACCAGTACGGCGCCCTTCTGATCTTTGACGAGGTGATCACAGGCTTCCGCCTGGCTTTCGGAGGAGCGGCGGAATATTTCCATGTGAAGCCGGATATGGTAACATACGGAAAGATCATCGGCGCGGGCATGCCTGTAGGCGCCTACGGAGGAAGAAAAGAGATCATGGAAATGGTTTCTCCTGTGGGCCCCGTCTATCAGGCGGGAACTTTAAGCGGCAACCCGGTGGCTATGGCGGCCGGACTTACCCAGCTGAGATATCTTCGAAGCCATTCGGAAGTGTATCGTGATCTGGAGAAAAAAGGCGGGAAACTGTACGGAGGCATGGAAGAGATCCTCCGGAAGAACGGCCTGAGTTACCAGATGAATCATATTTCTTCCCTGGGAAGTCTGTTCTTCATCGGTGAAAAAGTAAAAGATTACGCGTCGGCAAAGTCATCAGATACAAAAGCGTTCGCCCGGTATTTCCTGGCAATGCTGAAAGCGGGAATCCATCTCGCGCCCTCTCAGTTTGAGGCAATGTTCCTCTCCACGGCCCATGACGACGAGGCGATTGACAGGACGCTTATGGCGGTGGAAGGGTATTTCTCAGGTCTTCTGTGAGAACCCGGAAAGGATATGCAAATGAACAAATCAACATTTGGAAGACAGTTTACGGTTACTACCTGGGGCGAGTCCCACGGGAAAGCGCTCGGCGCTGTAATCGACGGATGTCCGGCGGGGCTGCCTCTTGCGGAGGATGATATCCAGAAATACCTGGACCGGAGAAAACCGGGGCAGAGCCGGTATACAACCGCCCGTAAGGAAGGCGATCTGGTGGAGATCCTTTCCGGCGTGTTTGAGGGGATGACGACAGGAACCCCCATCTCCCTTATGGTGCGCAACACAGACCAGCGTTCCAGAGATTACGGAAATATAGCCTGTTCCTACAGACCCGGACATGCGGATTATACTTTTGACCGGAAATATGGTTTCCGGGATTACAGAGGAGGCGGCAGGTCTTCGGGAAGAGAGACGATCGGAAGAGTTGCCGCGGGAGCTGTTGCCGCGAAGATTCTGGGATCACTGGGCGTGACATTCTGCACATACACGAAATCCATTGGACCGGTGGAAGCGAAGGAGTTTGACAAAGAGGAGATTATCCGAAATGCCTTCTATATGCCGGATAAGAACGCGGCGGATGAAGCGGGGGTCTATCTGGAGAAATGCATGAAAGACCAGGACAGCGCAGGCGGCGTGATCGAGTGCCGTATCCAGGGCGTTCCCGCCGGACTGGGTTCTCCTGTGTTCGAGAAGCTGGACGCTGTTCTGGCCCAGGCCGTGATGTCCATAGGCGCGGTGAAAGCCGTGGAGGTGGGAGAAGGCATGAACGCAGCGAATCTCAACGGATCCACGGACAACGACGGATTCTGCGCCGGAGAGAACGGAATCTTCAAGACGTCCAACCATGCCGGCGGGATCATGGGCGGTATCAGCGACGGCAGCGAGATCGTTATAAGGGCGGCGGTGAAACCCACGCCCTCTATCAGCCGGCCCCAGGATACCGTGACGGATAAAGGAGAAAACATTTCTCTTGAGATCCACGGGCGTCACGATCCGGTGATCGTACCCAGGGCTGTTGTCGTTGTGGAGTCCATGTGCGCTCTTGCCCTGACAGACGCTCTGTTTACCAATATGAGTTCCAGGCTTGAGAGGATAAAAGAATTTTACGGAAAACAGTCTGACTGATGCTTTGCGCCGGAAGGCGGCTGTCAAAGACGGAGAAAAAAATAAACGGAAGAAGGAAATCCGAAAAAGATTTCTTTCTTCCGTTTTGTTAACTGAATATTAAATCATCTGTCCGTGCCGGTATCTTCCCCTTCCTCCGAGACGCTTCCGGCGGTATCCGGTACCGGATATATATGGATACAGTTAGGAGTCTCGATCTTATGAGGTTTGTCGTTCATTACGATAATATTCTTCTCATAATCCACTGTAAAAGTAGTGATGGTATTGCTTGCGTGATTGGCGATGGCTATATGCTGATTGTCCGGGAAGATCACAAGGTCTTTCGGATAGTCGCCGCTGATGGGAAGCGTAAACTTCTTGTCCAGAAGACCGGTTTCGGGATCGATCTCATACATGGACACCGTGTTCTCGCCTGCCGTGGTACAGAAAAGATGGGTTCCGTCCGGCGCCAGTGCAAGTCCTGAGGCGGCGTTATGATAAGCGTCCTTGTCATGCTCCTTGGAAAGAGTGGAAATACTCTGAAGAAGTTCAAACTCAGGCGTGTTTCCGCTTCCGTCATAGCTGTATACCTTGATCTCGTTGCTCAGCTCAAACAGAAGATAGGCAAATCTGCCGTCTTCGCTGAAACGGATGATCCTGGGGCCGCTTTCTCTGGGACAGCGGAGGATATCCACCAGTTCCAGTTTGTGGCGCCTCTTGTTGATGCGGTATAATTTCACCTGATCGATACCATTGTCTACCGCGCAGAGATATTTATTATCCGGCGTGGGGCGGACACAGTTCACATGAGGACGGAAATTACGCTCCGCAACGCTTCCGAGACCCTTGTGGAACACGCCGTCCATAAGGCTGCCCAGACGTCCGTCCCTGTGAGTGTGGACTACAGTCACCTTGCCGTCGTGGTAGCCCGCCACGTAGAGATATTTCCCGTCTACGTCTGTGGCGAGAAAACAGCCTCTCATGCCGTCTATATCCACGCTGTTGATCCTGGTAAGGTCGCCGTTCTCATCCCTGGCAAAAACAGCCACGCCCTCGTCTTCAATGGAATACAGGAATCGTTTATTCTTGGAAACCGCGGTGTGGGAAGCGTTGCTGACCTTCACTTCGCTGCGCTCGATCAGTTTCCCGTTCTCCACATCTACGTCGTATACCTGAATGCCTTTGCTGCTTCCGTGGGTATAGGTACCCACATAAGCTACATATTTCTTATTCCCCATAGATAATGCCTCCTAAATTACACATATACAACTGGTATTTACCGTACCCAATATCTGAAAATATTATAGCATAAAGAATCTGTGAGAACAAGTTTCCCTTCGGGCGGAAATGTATTTTCTCAGGTACTTTGTTAAATTATTGTAAATGGAAATCTATTAGAATTGACAAAAAACTGAGCACAACTTATAATGAAAGCTGTATTTTCGGGCGCAGGGGGCTCCCGGAAGAAAGAGATACAGAGAGTGGAAAGGGGGATACGGCTGTGATAAGAATTTTCCGGACGACGGACGGAGCGATCCGTGAGATCCAGGAACCGCAGGACGGATGCTGGATCGCGCTTACGAATCCTACAGCGACGGAGATTTTCGAGATATCCGAGCAGTTCCAGATTGAAGTGGACGATCTTCGCGCTCCTCTGGATGAGGAAGAGCGGTCCCGTATTGAGGTGGAAGACACCTATACACTGATCCT
>DWXL01000230.1 GCA_019119235.1 Candidatus Blautia excrementigallinarum
CATGGTGCCCTTTCCGTTGGGAAGATCCCAGCCGATGCTGCGGAGCCCTTCGCAGAGGGCGTCTCTCCGCTCCTGGTAGAGACGACACTGTTCTTTCACACTGTCAAGAGAACCTTTAAGCGCCGCGATCCCCGCCTTCTGAATAGGAAGGAACATGCCGAAATCGATCTGGCTGCGCAGCTTCCGAAGAGCTGCTATCACATCGGGACGGCCCACCAGGAAGCTGATCCTTGCTCCTGTGACATTGAAAGATTTAGAAAGGCTGAAAAATTCCACGCCGATCTCCCTCGCTCCCGGAGTGGCGAGAAAACTTCCGCCGTGCTCGCCGTCGTAAATAATATCGCTGTAGGCGTTGTCGTGGATGATGAGGATATCGTATTTCTTACCAAACTCCACGATCTCATCATAAAGCCCGGGAGTCGCTACGCTTCCTACCGGGTTGGAGGGGAGGGAAACGATCATGTATTTCGCTTTTTTTGCCACATTTTCGGGGATTTCTTTCACACAGGGAAGAAAATCATGTTTCGCAGTAAGGGGATAGTAGTAGGGAACAGCTCCCGCCATGAGACTTCCCGCAGCGAATACCGGGTAACAGGGATCCGGAAGAAGAACCGTGTCTCCTTCGTCGCAGAGAGCCATGCCCAGATGGCCCATTCCCTCCTGGCTTCCGTAAACAGACATCACCATATCCGGGGTGATCTCTACCTGGAAACGCTTCTGATAATATTCGCAGACAGCGTCTAGAAGTTCCGGGATATCCCTGAGACTGTATTTCCAGTTCTCGTCGTCCATAGCGGCCTCGGCAAGCGTCTTCTTGATATGCTCCGGGGTTTTGAAATCCGGGGTGCCGACGCTCATGTTATATATTTTCATTCCCTGCTGCTCCAGCTCCATTTTCCTGTTGTTGAGAGCGGCAAATATCTCATCTCCGAATCTGTCCAGTCGTTTTGAGAAATGCATTTTTAATCCTTCTTTCGTATAAAATCACTTTTTTATTCTAACATTCCGCGGAATAGAACACAAGGAAAGTTTACACAAAAGACGCCCCAGGAAAAGCCGGGACGTCTTCGCGAATCAGTCGCTGTCCATTTCCTCGAGGCTTTTCTTCAGATCCAGCATTTTGTCACGAAGCTCTGCGGCCTGTTCAAAGTTCAGGTCCGCGGCAGCCTGACGCATCTGTTTTTCCACATCTTTGATAAGTTTCATAAGCTCTTTGCGGTTCATGGATTCCGGATCTTTCTGAAGTTTTACCTCTGTCTCCGCCACTGCTTTGGAGACGGCGATCAGATCCCGGACAGATTTTTTGATGGTGGTGGGAGTGATCCCGTGTTCCTTATTATATGCTTCCTGGATGGCGCGCCTCCGCTCTGTTTCCCGGATGGCGTTCTTCATGGAATCCGTCATCACGTCGGCGTACATGATCACATGTCCTTCGCTGTTGCGGGCGGCGCGGCCGATGGTCTGGATAAGAGAAACCTCGGAACGGAGGAATCCTTCCTTATCCGCGTCCAGAATGGCGACCAGGGTGATCTCCGGAATGTCAAGACCTTCCCGGAGAAGGTTGATCCCCACCAGGACGTCAAAAACATCCAGGCGCATATCCCGGATGATCTCCGCCCTCTCCAGGGTGTCGATATCCGAGTGAAGGTAACGGACCCGGATCCCCACATCCTTCATATAATCCGTAAGGTCCTCCGCCATGCGCTTGGTGAGAGTGGTGATCAGGATCTTGTGGCCTTTTTCCGTTTCCTTATTAACTTCACTGATCAGATCGTCGATCTGTCCTTCCACAGGCCGGACTTCCACCTTGGGATCCAGAAGGCCCGTAGGCCGGATGATCTGCTCTGCCCGGAGAAGTTCGTGCTCCGCCTCGTACTGGCCCGGGGTGGCGGAGACGAAGAGCACCTGATCCAGTTTACTCTCGAATTCCTGGAAGCTTAAAGGACGGTTGTCCTTGGCGGAGGGAAGACGGAACCCGTAATCCACCAGAGTCTGCTTCCGGCTCTGGTCGCCTGCGTACATGCCGCCCACCTGGGAAACAGTCTTATGGGACTCGTCTATGATCAGAAGAAAATCATCTTTGAAATAGTCCATCAGAGTATAGGGCGGCTGGCCCGGCGCAAGTCCTGTAAGATGCCGGGAATAATTCTCGATTCCGGAACAGAAGCCGGTTTCTTTCATCATTTCCACGTCAAAGTTGGTCCGCTCGGCGATACGCTGCGCTTCGATCAGTTTGTCCTCGCCCTTGAAATATTCCACCTGTTCCCGCATTTCCGCGAGAATGGCGTCCGCCGCCCGTCTGATCTGTTCCTGGGGAACCACATAGTGGGAGGCGGGGAAGATCGCAGCGTGGGTGTTCTCGCTTTTGATCTCTCCGGTAAGTACGTCGATATCCGTGATCCGTTCGATCTCATCCCCGAAAAATTCCACGCGTATCGCCCGGTCAGTAGAGTTGGCGGGAAAAATTTCCAGTACGTCGCCCTTTACCCGGAAAGTACCGCGGTGGAAATCCATTTCGTTGCGGGTGTACTGGATATTGATGAGCTGCCGGATCACTTCGTCCCTGTCCTTCTCCATGCCGGGGCGGAGGGAGATCATCATGTCGAAGAATTCCTGGGGAGCGCCCAGACCGTAGATGCAGGACACCGACGACACAACGATCACGTCCCGACGCTCGCAGAGAGCGGCGGTAGCGGAAAGACGCAGTTTGTCGATCTCGTCGTTGGTGGAGGCGTCCTTGGCGATATAGGTGTCCGTGGAAGGCACATAGGCTTCCGGCTGATAGTAATCGTAATAGGAGACGAAATACTCCACCGCGTTGTTGGG
>DWXL01000031.1 GCA_019119235.1 Candidatus Blautia excrementigallinarum
AGGACAGAAAGAATAGCCATTCCCGCCGTTTCTGTCCGCAGGATCCTTTTCCCCAGGGTAATGGGGCTGGCGCCCTTTTCCACTGCCATTTTTACTTCTTCTTCCTCAAACCCGCCCTCCGGGCCGATAAAAATTCCCAGGGACTGGCCGCCCTTTATATTTCCAATGATCTTTTTTGTCTCATCCATGCCCCCCGCAAGTTCATAGGGGATCAGAAGGACGTCCAGCTGTCCCGCATAGGCAAGGGCTTCTTTATAGGATAACACCGGATGGACCCGGGGCACAAGCATACGTTTGGACTGCTTCGCGGCGCTCTCGGCAATCTGCTGCCAGCGGGCCGTCTTTTTTTCCGCCTTCTTACCATCCAGGCGGACGACGCACCGTTTCATCTCCACAGGAATAATCTCGTAGGCGCCCAGTTCCACCGCCTTCTGGATGATCAGTTCCATCTTGTCTCCCTTGGGAAGACCCTGGAACAGGAAGATACGGCTGGGAAGTTCATAATCCGGCTCCTGGGCGTAAAGAATGTGAAGAAGAATCTCCTCTTCCCCCAGAGCCTCAATGGCACAGTGATATTCTTTTTTCTCGCCGTCGCTGATCCACAGTTCTTCCCCCTGCCGCATACGCAGCACGTTGGCTATGTGATTTACATCTGTCCCTGTTATATGGATCTGATGCGCGGTCTCGTCGATCTGATGCGGTTTTACAAAAAAACGCTGCATTTTTCCTCCTGCCTCTCTTCTGTCCTGTTTTCAGAAAATCAGTCTTTTCTGGCTGTGACAGACACCCATTCGCCCTGTCTGGTAACTTCCACCAGCTGAAGACCGGCCGCTTTCACGGCGCCGGTCACAACGCTTTCTTTTACATCCAGAATACCGGATGTAATGTAGTACGCGCCTTTCTTCATCTGATGTACGATCACCGGGGTAAGGGGAACCAGCACGTCCGACAGGATATTGGCTGTGACAATATCATATTTCTCATAGCCGGCCTGGTCCTGAACAGCCTTGTCGTCGATGATATTGCCGATCATCATGTCAAAAGACTCATCCGCGATCTCATTGGCTTCTTTATTTTCTTCCACAGCGGGAACCGCGCAGGGATCCAGATCGGTTCCCGTCACATGAGCAGCTCCCAGCTTCAGGGCCACGATCCCCAGGATCCCGCTTCCGGTTCCCACGTCAAGGATCTGGTCCCCTTCTTTTACGTATTTCTTCAGCTGGCGAATCACCAGCTGGGTCGTCTCGTGCATACCGGTTCCGAAGGCGGTTCCCGGATCGATGTGAAGGATCATCTTGTCCTTATCTTCCGCCTTCACTTCCTCCCAGGAGGGGACGATCAGGATATCGTCCACATAAAACTGATGGAAATATTCCTTCCAGTTATTGATCCAGTCTTTATCTTCCGTACTGGATTCCTCAATGCTTCCCTCTCCGATATCCATAAAGGAACGCAGTTCTTCCAGAGCGTTCCGTACATTTTTCAGGATTTCTTCTTTATCCGCGTCCTCTTCCAGATAGAAACTTAAGTAAGCGGTTCCGTCGTCCTCCGGTCCCTCGGGCATGATATCCACGAACATCTGCGCCTTGTCCTCTTCGGTCAGCGGCTGATGGTCCCGGATCTCCACGCCTTCCACACCCACATCAGCAAGGGCGCTGATCACGATATCCTCTGCTTCGGTTTTTGTTTTTATGGTAAAACAGTTCCATTTCATGTTTTTTCTCCTTTTCAGGCTGTTTCCGTTTTAGGCTTTACCCCTTATCATACAGGAAAGCAGAAAAAAAGAAAAGAGGGTTTCCCTCTTTTCCCGAAAACTTTCCAGTGTTTTCTTTTTTTATTCCTCAAAAGTTTCTTTCAGTTTATCCATGAAACTCTTTTTCTTTTTGCCGGTTTTCTCTGTTCCGCCGCTCTTGTCGCCGCCGGAGGGTCTGTTGCCGCAGGCCGCGTCGAACTGGCGCAGAGCCTCTTTCGCCTCCTCGCTGAGATTGGTGGGAACCTGTACCACCAGCGTCACATAGTGGTCGCCCCGGATATTTTTGTTTCTCAGGGAGGGAACTCCCTTGCCCTTCAGACGGATACGGGTATCTGTCTGGGTGCCCGGCTTAACCTCATACTCGATCTCGCCGTCCACAGTATTGATCCGCACGGTTCCGCCAAGCGCCGCCTGGGCATAGGTAATGGGCGCTGTTGAGAAAATATTCATATCCTGTCTCTGGAAGATCGGATGGCGGGCGATATTCACCTCTACGAGAAGATCGCCTCTGGGGCCTCCGTTGGTGCCCGGCTCACCCTTTTCACGAATACGGATACTCTGGCCGTTATCAATACCGGCCGGAATGGATACCTGGATCTTCTTTCTGGAAGAAGTATATCCGGTACCCCGGCAGGAAGTACATTTCTCTTTGATCACTTTTCCTGTACCGCCGCAGTCCGGACAGGTCTGTACATTACGCACCATACCGAACATGGACTGCTGGGTATAAACGATCTGACCCTCGCCGTGACACTTCGGACAGGTCACAGGCTGGGTACCCGGTTTCGCCCCGGTTCCATGGCAGGCGGTACACTCATCTTTCCAGAACAATG
>DWXL01000231.1 GCA_019119235.1 Candidatus Blautia excrementigallinarum
ATCGGCACAAACGCCAGAACGCACAGCCATCCCATGCCGATATACAGGACAGAAGACAGCCATTTGGGACAGTTGATCCAAAGACCCTTAAGCAGGATCCCCAGAATGGCGACGGTCCACACAAGTCCGCAGAGAATATATCCGATCCTGTTATGAAGCGCGATCAGGCATACAGGCGTATAACTTCCGGCGATCATAATAAAGATCATCATGTGATCCGCTTTGCGCAGCCGGCGGTTTACCTTTTCTGTAGAATCTACAGAATGGTAAACAGTACTGGCTGTATACAGCAGTATCATTGTCAGTATAAAAACTGCCAGAGCAACGATATGGAGTGTGTCAGAGTTTCTTGCTGCTTTTACAAGAAGAGGAGCGGCGCCTGCGGCCGCCAGAAGAACAGCAATACCATGGGTGATTGCGCTCCAGGGATCTTTTAGTTTCAGTTTCATAAAGTTCGCCTCCTGAGATGTCAATAACGTAAATATTAAAAACTTCATAATATAGTTTTTGATACTATGTTTTAAGTATACGGTAACTATATCACAAAAATACGTAAGAGAAAAGAGTTTTCATAAATATTTAATAATTTTTTTGATAATCAAAGCTTTGATATTTTGTATGCGCAGATTCATGTCTGAAAGTATAAATTCCTCTGTTTTACAGATACTACATTTACGGGAAACAAAGGAGATAAATGTGAGAATGTAAAAACGGAGGAATCTTTATATGAAAGCTACAGGAATAGTAAGAAGAATTGACGATTTGGGAAGAGTTGTAATTCCCAAGGAGATCAGGAGAACTTTGAGAATTAAAGAAGGCACGCCTCTGGAGATATTTACGGACAGAGAGGGCGAGGTAATACTGAAAAAATATTCTCCTATCGGAGAACTGAGTGTTTTTGCAAAAGAATATGCGGAAGCGCTGTCTCAGACCACGGGGCTGCTTTCCTGCATCACAGACCATGATCAGGTGGTTGCCGCGGCCGGACAGGGAAGCAGAGAGTATTCAGGAAAAGGGATCAGTAAGGAACTGGAAGCGACTATTACCGCAAGAGAGGGAAAATGTTTTAACGCCAATGAAAAAGGAAAAATTCCGGTAGTGGAAAATCAGAAGGAAATAAACTGCGCGCAGACGATCCAGCCGATCATCTGCGCGGGAGACGCCATAGGGGCTGTGATTCTTATGGGAAAAAGCGAGAAAGATGTTTTTGGTAATCCTGAGAAAATGCTGGTGCAGACGGCGGCCGGATTTCTGGGAAGACAGATGGAACAGTAGAGAAGGCGTGAAGATACAGAAGCGGCCCGGAATATCCCGTTTTCCCAAAAAGGAAACAGAGGATATCCAGGCCGCTTTAAATTTAAATGATTTATTTATGTCAGCATTTTTCCGCAATCTCAAAGAGAAGCTGTTCTGTATCCTCCCAGCCGAGGCAGGGATCTGTGATGGAACAGCCGGGAACCATATGATCGTTGATATCCTGGCGTCCTTCCAGAAGATAACTCTCTATCATTACGCCTTTTACCAGTTTTTTCAGATCAGGATTATAATTCCTGCTGTGAAGGACTTCACTGACAATACGGATCTGTTCCTTATACTGTTTGTCAGAATTGGAATGGTTTACATCTACGATCACGGCAGGATTTCTCAGATCCCATCTGGAATAAAGTTCAGCCAGACGGCGAAGATCCTCATAATGATAATTTGGGATAGTCTGCCCGTATTTATTAACGCCGCCTCTCAGGATCGTGTGGGCGAGTTCGTTTCCTGAAGTTTCCACGTCAAATCCACGGTAAATGAAGTGGTGAGGATGCTGGGCTGCGGTTACGGAGTTCAGCATAACGGAAAGATCGCCGCTGGTGGGATTCTTCATCCCTACCGGGATATCCATACCGCTGGCGGTAAGACGGTGCTGCTGGTTCTCCACGGAACGCGCGCCGATGGCTTCATAGGAGAGCACGTCGTCCAGATAGCTGCGGTTTTCCGGATAAAGCATCTCATCCGCGGACGACAGCCCGGTTTCAGCCATTACGCGGATATGGAGCCGGCGGATCGCTATGATGCCGGCAAGAAGGTCAGGAGCCTTGTCCGGCTCGGGCTGATGGAGCATTCCCTTATAGCCGTCTCCCGTGGTACGGGGCTTGTTGGTGTAAACCCTGGGAATGATCATCAGTTTATCGGAGACCTGATCCGACACTTTTTTCAGCCGGCGTACATATTCGCAGACAGAATCTTCGTTATCAGCGGAACATGGTCCCACAAGAACGACAAATTTATCGGACTCGCCGGTGAAGATGCGGCGGATCTCCTGATCTCTCAGAGCTTTGGCAGCCTTAAGGTCCTCGCTGAGAGGATATTGTGATTTCAGAACTTCCGGCGAGGGAAGCTGATGATTTGTTTTCATGGACATGACGTTTCCTCCTTATCGCCTGTATTCGCAGCGCATGGAATACGATAGATCCTGAATGGCCGGATGTATCGGATGCGCGTTACTGATCGGTATTTTGAATTACGTTTTGAATTATATCATGATATCTCTGAAAATTCTACAGGATTCTCCGGATCGTTTTTCTCCAGGGAATGATATTCCTCAAGCGTCAGTCCCGTCATGGAGAGGTAGGACGCCAGAGGTTTTGTCACATAACGGATATGCCAGGGCATTTGGGGAAAGCCGGTGACGGCAGCCTTATTAGCCGGATAGCGGAGAATAAATCCGTAGAGCGGAGCATGTCCCGCCAGCCAGACGCTTTCCGGCGTTCGGACGAAATCTTCTGTCAGATGCATCTGAACGGCAGGGCAGGAAAGATCCAGAGCAAGACCGCTCTGATGCTCGCTGGTTCCGGGAGCGGCTATGTACGGATTTCTGGCATAAAGCTCCGCCTGCCGGGCATAGGAACGGTATCCGGAAACGCAGCACAGGTTCAGGCCTTCCCGGCGGCTCCTTGCGATCAGTTCCAGAGCGGCCCGGGCGGCGGTTTCCTCCAGAAGACGCTTCTCTTCGCCCGGCAGAGCGTCAAAAGGAAGCCCGATATCCACAAGTCCGGAAGGAATATACTCTTCCGGCAGCGGATGTTCCCGGTTGATCAGCCGGGTATAAATTTTATTCATAAAAATCCCCCCTCACCTTCTATTTTATGAAGGCAGAGAGGGGGATATGCTTTTATCAGACTTAGTCTCTTTCCAGAGATCTCATGCTCATTTCTTCCAGGAGATTTTTCTTCAGGTCGTAGAGCTGCTGGGAGAGGTCCACGTAAACCTTCTGGGGATTCACCAGACGGCGGGATTCATCCCAGAGGGTATTCTGCTCTTTCAGACAGTATTCTCTCAGCTCCATAACCTCCGGAGAGGTGTAGACGCGTTTTCCCTGGCGGATGACAGGGATCAGAAGTTCGCGGAGTTCATAGGTTCCTCCCAGGACTTTTGTCTTTTTCCAGGTATCTACCGGGTCGAAGATGATCATGGTTTCATTCGGATCAAAATGCTCGTCCGCCAGACAGATCAGGTCGGCCTTGATCTTGCCGGTGCTCTTGCTGTAAATACGGTAGATGGTCTTGTCGCCGGGGTTGGTGACCTTTTCGGTATTCTCAGAAAGTTTGATCTTCGGCGTAAAGGTGGCGCTTCCTGCATCTTTGACAGCAGCCAGCTTATAGACGCCGCCGAAAGCGGGATTGTCCTTGCTGGTGATAAGGTTGGTACCTACGCCCCAGGAATTGATCTTCGCGTCCTGGGTCTTCAGGCTGTCAATAAGATATTCGTCCAGATCGCTGGAGGCGGAGATAATGGCGTCGTCGAATCCGGCGGCGGCAAGCATCTTATAGGCTTCCTTGGAGAGATACGCCAGGTCGCCGCTGTCGATACGGATGCCGTATTTCGTAAGTTTCACGCCTTCCTCGCGCATTTCTTCAAAGACGCGGATCGCGTTGGGAACGCCGGACTTCAGCACGTCGTAGGTGTCTACCAGAAGCGTGCAGGAATCGGGGTACATTTTCGCGTATGTTTTGAAGGCGGTATATTCGTCGGGGAAGCTCATGATCCAGCTGTGGGCGTGAGTTCCCAGCACGGGCATGTTGAACATCTGTCCGGCCAGGACGTTGGAGGTTCCGGCACATCCGGCGATCACTGCGGCCCGCGCGCCGTAGATACCCGCGTCGGGTCCCTGAGCTCTCCGAAGGCCGAATTCCATGATACTGTCACCCCGCGCGGCGTAGCATACCCTGGCCGCCTTGGTGGCGATCAGGCTCTGGTGATTGATTATGTTCAGAATCGCGGTCTCCACAAGCTGCGCTTCCATGATCGGCGCGATGACTTTTACGATCGGTTCTCTGGGAAAGACCACAGTTCCTTCCGGGATGGCATAGATATCTCCCGTAAAATGGAAGGTACTGAGATATTCCAGGAAATCCTCCTGAAAAATATGAAGTCCTCTCAGATAATCAATATCCTCTTCGGTAAAATGAAGATTCTCTATATATTCAATCATCTGCTCCAGCCCGGCGGTAATGGCGAAACTGCCGCCGCAGGGGTTGGTGCGGTAAAACATATCGAAGATGACA
The DNA here is from genome assembly GCA_019119235.1 of Candidatus Blautia excrementigallinarum. GTDB lineage: Bacteria > Bacillota > Clostridia > Lachnospirales > Lachnospiraceae > Blautia_A > Blautia_A excrementigallinarum. Next base: position 4,551 of record DWXL01000231.1, read on the forward strand.
GTCTGGTTTGTGGGGTTTTTGAAATACCCCTGCATCATGGTCAGTTCATAGAGATCCGTGAGCAGGGTCAGGTTTGTTGCTCTCATGTTGGTTCTCCTTCTTGTATTTTACATGATTTTTACAAGTTTATCATATTAAAGCCATACGTGAATTATAGTATAAAAAATCTTTGGTTTCAATATTTTCATGCGATGAATTCAAAGATATCCCGCGCGTATTTTAATTTCCTGCCTGAAAACAGAAAAAATTGAAAAAAAGGACTTGCATTTTCCCGGAGAGTATTATATAATACCACTTGTCGCAAGCGAAAAGCGAATACAGGGCTATCGCCAAATGGTAAGGCAACGGACTCTGACTCCGTCATTTCAAGGTTCGAATCCTTGTAGCCCTGCTTCAGAGCATCTCAGATGAGGTGCTCTTTTTTTGTCTTACAGGAGACACTTTAATGAGGGATTCCGGGAGCAGAAAAGAATCTGTACTCTTTCTTCTTCAGCGTGTGAGAATTTCTTGTAAAGGATTCGGATATTGAGTATAATTAATGATACATATTAACGGGAGGAACTGTTGCATGATCATCAGACAGTATATTAAGGACTTTGAAAATCTTGGCTTCGGCATGTTTGTACACTTTGGGCTCTACAGTGTGCTGGGAAAGGGAGAATGGGCGAAGAAACTGCTTGCCATCAGTGATGAAGAATATTATAAACTGGCGGAAGACTTTCATCCGGAACCGGACTGGGCGGACCGTCTTGTAACGACGGCGAAACGGGCGGGATGTAAATATATTACTTTAACCACCAGACATCACGACGGATATTCCCTCTACGATACCTGCGGGCTGAACGAGCTGGATGCGCCCCATACCTGCGGCCGCGATCTGGTGAGAGAATTTGTGGACGCCTGCCGGCGTCAGGATATCATTCCGTTCTTTTATCATACGCTGCTGGACTGGCATGAGGAATCCTACCGTACAGATTTCAGAGAATATCTGAAATATCTCCGGAAGAGTGTGGAACTTCTCTGCACCAATTACGGGAAGATCGGCGGGCTCTGGTTCGACGGCATGTGGGACAGGCTGGGAGACGACTGGGAAGAGGACGCTCTTTACGGATGTATCCGGAAGCATCAGCCGGACGCCATGATCATCAATAATACAGGACTCAGCGCGCTGGGAGCGCTGGGCCATATCGAACTGGACAGCGTGACCTTTGAGAGAGGCAAACCGCAGCCGCTGAACATGGACGGCGCTCCCAAGTATGTTGCCAGCGAGATGTGTCAGGTGTTTGCGGATCACTGGGGATATGCGAAAGAGGATCTGAATTACAAATCCCCTGCGGACATGATCCGCGATCTGGTCCTGTGCCGCCGTTACGGATCCAATCTCCTGATGAACGTGGGACCGAAGGGAGACGGTACGCTCAGGGAAATGGACGCGGCTGTCTATCATCTTATGGGAGAATGGGTTTCCCTGAACGGAGAGGCAGTCTACGAGCCCCATCCCTGCGGTATTGAAGTAGAGAACAAAAAGGAAGACTTTGTTCTGAAAAAAGACGGTACATATTATCTCTTCTGCGATCATCTGCCCATGGAGATCGATCCCAACGTGGGAAGAGAAGAGGAAGCGGATTATCGGGATGTTTTCCGGCTGGATCAGAAGATCAGGAAGATCACATGGCTGGACAATGGAGAAAATGTGGAATTTGAACAGAAGAACGGCAGAGTGACAGTGAAAACCGTGCCTTATACATATGGCCGCCAGCTTGTGGTTCGGGTGGCGAAAATTGAGACAGAATAAGAGAGATAAGGAAGTGCAGACATCATGGCTTACAGTTTCAGCAGCAGAGTACGGTACAGTGAGATCGGCGAAAACGGATTTCTTACGCTGCCGGGAATCCTGAATTATTTTCAGGACTGCACCACCTTCCAGTCGGAGGATATCGGGCTGGGAATGGACAGCCTGAAAGAGAGAAAGAGGATCTGGGTCCTTTCCGCCTGGCAGGTGATCGTAAAGAGATATCCGGCGCTGGGAGAGAGGATCGTAACATCCACCTGGCCCTATGGATTCCGGGGATTTATGGGGATGCGTAATTTTACTATGGATACGGAAGACGGGGAGAGGCTGGCCTGCGCCAATACGTTCTGGACGTTTATTAACGGAGAGACGGGACTTCCGGAGAAGCTGAAAGAGAGCGACATCAGCGGCTATCAGATGGAAGAGAAGCTGGATATGGATTACGCGCCCAGGAAGATCGTTCTCCCGGAGAGCTTTTCGGCGGAGGAAGCGTTTTCTGTGCAGAAGCACCATCTGGATACCAATCATCATGTGAACAACAGCCGGTATATCCAGATGGCAATGGATTATGTTCCGGCAGAGTTCTGTATCGGTCAGATGCGTGCGGAATATAAGCAGCAGGCGAGGCTTCATGATGTGATCCATCCGGAAAAAGCCGTGGAGGACGGGAAGATCACAGTCCTTCTTAATGACGCGGACGGCGGCACATACGCGGCGGTGGAGTTTTTACAGGCATAAACAGAACAGGAGGTATCTTGATTATGGGCAAATCGTATCAGAAACAATGGGTGGGAGTATTCGGCGATCCGGTGGACGATAATCCTACGGTGGTCATGGAGCAGGCTGCATTTGACCATGCGGGCCTTCCCATAGAATATCTTACCATCCAGGTAAAAAAAGGCGACCTGAAAGCGGCCATGGAAGGCATGAGAGCAATGAACTTTACCGGGATCAATATCACCATGCCCCATAAGGGAGAAGTGCTCCGGTACCTTGACGAGATCTCCGACAGCGCCAGAACCATGGGAGCTGTAAACACCGTTTACTGGAAGGACGGAAAGCTGACAGGCGAAAATACTGACGGAAAAGGTTTTCTGAAAAGCCTTCAGGACGGAAACGTATCAATAAAGGGAAAGAAAGCCTTTATCCTGGGAGCAGGCGGAGCCGCCAGAGCCATTGCGGTAGAGCTTGCGGGAGCAGGAATCGCTTCCATCTCTGTCGCGAACAGAAAGGAAGAGCATGGACAGACCCTTGTTAAGATCATCAACGAAAAAACCGCGGCAGAGGGAAGATTTGTACTATGGAACACTACCCTTTCTATTCCAGAGGATACGGATATTCTGGTAAACGCGACGCCTGTTGGATTTACAGATGAAAAGAAACCTGACATTGATTATGACAGTCTGAAAGAGAGAATGAACGTCTGCGATGTAATACCGAACAAAGCCTGGACGCCGTTCCTTCTGGAAGCGAAAAACAGAGAGCTTCGTACCTTTAACGGACTGCAGATGCTTGTGAACCAGGGAGCCGTGGCATATGAACTGTGGACAGGCCGTCCGGCTCCGGTGGAAGTAATGCGCAAAGCGATGGAAAAGGAGTACGGCGTTATACTGCCCTGAGAAGGGAGAAAGGATTGTCAATTTCGCAGATTGTTCAAATAGAAAAACAAATTTTTTTATTTGTGTATCGTTTTTTCGACAAAAAGGTGCTTGAGGACATCTGGAGAATCCTGTATAATTTTTTTAAAGAAAAAAATTATTTGTTATGAAAAGGTAGTAACATGAGCGGGATCAAGGATGTGGCAAAAAGAGCCGAGGTTTCAATATCAACGGTGTCTAATGTATTGAATAAAACAAAATATGTAAGTCCTGAACTGGTAAAGCGAGTAAACCAGGCTGTGGAGGAGCTTTCTTACGAGGTGAATCCTATTGCCCGCAGCATGAAAAACAAAGGAACAGGGCTGATCGGCGTTATTACGGAGGATTTATGCGGAGTTTTCTATCCATATGTCATTCGTGGGATCAATTCAGTAGCGGTAGAAAAAGGCTATCAGCTTCTGATCTGTGACGCTCAGGGAACATATGGAAGCCAGATAAAGAGGGAAAGAGAACTTTTCCGGCGTCTGATATCCAACAGAGTGGACGGCATTATTTTTGCGTCTACTGTGTCGGCAGAGAACCAGGAAGAATATTTCCGCGAGCTGCTGAAAGAAGCTAACCGGTATAAGAGAACGCCTCTGATCAGTGTGGAAAGAGATTTTACCAGTGTGGGAATTGATTCGGTATATTTTGATTCCTATGGAAACGCTAAAAAAGCAGTCCAGCATCTTGTGGAATGCGGATGCAGGAAAATCTGCCATATAACGGGAGCGCAGGATCTGGAGATTGCCCGGGACCGAGTCAGGGGATATAAAGACTGTATGGACGAAAACCATCTTCCATATGATGCGGATATGATCGCAACAGGAGATTACAGCCATCAGAGCGGATATACGGCAATGAAAAAGCTTTTGGGGCAGGTTCCGGATATGGACGGAGTTTTTTGCGGAAACGACCAGATGGCTATCGGAGCGCTGAAGGCGATCAAGGAAACTGGAAAAAGAATACCGGAAGACATCAAAATAATGGCTTACGATGATGTGTTCCTTTCCAGCGTGGTAGAGCCGTCCCTGTCGACAATCCATATCCGTAAACGTCATACGGGAATAAAAGCGGCGGAAATACTTTTCCACCGGCTTGAAAATCCGGAGGATGACAGCGGAGCTCCGATAGGAATAAAAATGGACGCAAGTCTTGTGATACGGCAGTCCACGATAGGCGAGGAAGGACGGGAGGACTGGAACCTGGTAGACTGGTAAACAGAAAGGAGAGGCAGACGCCTCTCCTGTTTTATTTTTCCAGAACCGGAAGGTGAAAGATCACAGTGGTTCCTTTTCCGGCAAGCGAAAGAATTTTCATATCCGAGCTGTTTCCATAAAACAGCTTCAGCCGTTCTTTTACATTGTTCAGACCGATGGAATGGGAGGGGGAACGGAATCCCGTTCTGTGCTGGTAAATACTGGACAGGCTGTTTTCGGGAATTCCCGCGCCGTTGTCTTTCAGCGAACAGATCAGAATATCCCCCTTGCGCTGTATGGTGATCCAGATATGAGGGTTCGTACAGTTCTCATTAAATCCATGGAAGATGGAATTTTCTATAATAGGCTGGAACAACATTTTTAATATTCGGCAGTCGTATACAGATTCCCTGGCATAGACGTCCATAACTATTTTCTGCGGTATATGAAGCTGCATAACCTGAAGATATTCCCGGAGATATTCAAGTTCCTCCCGGACAGTAAAATGATCGTCTCCGGTTTTCAGCGTTTTCTCCAGAAGTCTGCCAAAAGAGGAAATGGTATTTGCCACTTCGGTATCTTTATTGAGAAGCGCCATCCATTTGATGTTGTTCAGGGTGTTGAACATCAGATGCGGATTGATCTGGGACTGCAGGATCATATACCGGAAACGTTCCTTTTCGTTTTCCTGTTCCAGAAGTTTCCGCTGCTGTGTCTGAGTACGTTCAAAAAGCGCGGACAGTTTTTTGGTCATATGGTTAAAGCTGTTTCCCAGATCTGCCAGTTCGTCTGAGGAGCGGCTCTGGAACCGGCAGGAAAAATCTCCTTTTTCCACCCGGATCATCAGATCCTTAAGGGTGCGGACCGGCCTGAGAAAGGAATGAAGGATGATCAGCACTCCGAGGATCAGGCAGACCGTCACAAGAATATCAATGCCTATAAACAGATTTCCATAAGAAACTTCACGGTACAGAACGTCCTCCGGAATCATGGAAATAAATTCCCAACCGTTGTAAAGGGGGCAGGAGAGAACATAATTATCGGTATGTTCCTTCAGATAAGTTTCACAGGATTTACCGATAAGCGATTTGTCTCCTGCTGAAAGAATTATCCCGTCCGAATCGCACAGAAGATGTATGCTGCCGTCATATAATGTGGATGACTGGAGAATACGGAACAGTTTTTCCTCATCTATGATCAGTATAGCTTTGCCGAGATACTGACGCTTATAATTCCGGATATTTTTTCCGATACACAGAACCTCTGTATCGGAGTCGCTTCCAAGATCCTGCATGGATGCGGAAAAATATGTATAGTTCAGATCCTTTTCCTGTATTTCTTCCAGATAGGCCATCGTCTGCGGCGAGTCCAGAGCGGAAGATTCGTTGATATAATATGTGCTGTACGCGGTTCCGTCTCTGTCGAGGATCAGAAAGTCCACATAGCAGTAAAAAACATATCTCTGGTACTGTGAAGTAAGGTTATCGATGGAAATAGTTGTTTTTATCTCGTCGTTGAAGGTTTCCTTGTCTTTTTCCAGCGCTCTGTATAAAGTGGAATCCGTAGAGAGAATATTCAGTGTCACGCCCATTTCCCGCATCAGAGTTTTCAGTGTATTGTCCACATTTACAACCGCGTTCTGAAAGGCAAAATCCGCGCTTTTCAGAAGCTGTTTTTCCAGCTGAAGCTGGAGGGTAATGTTGACGGCCATAACGGGAATAACGGCAAAAATCAGTATACATCCGGTAATCTTTCCCTGCAGACTGTGAAAATATTTTCTCATGAAGCGCCTCCTTCCTTATAGCGGTTTGGAGACATACCGGTAGATTTCTTAAATACTTTACAGAAATATCCGGTGTCGCTGAAACCGGTCATTTCCGCAATTTCGGCGATGCTGTAGCGCTTTCCGGATGTCAGAAGTTCCTTTGCTCTGGAAATGCGCAGTTCTGTGAGACAGTCGCTGAAAGCGTGGCCGGTTTCTTTGCGGAACAGATAACTCAGATGGTTTTTGCTCATATGGATATGGGAGGCGATATCGGAAAGCGTAATGTTGTCTCTGTAGTGTTCTTCCATATAATTTAAAGCGTCGGTAATATCGGAGCGAATCTGTTTCTGTTCTTTGAGTTTATGCAGGGGATCAGAAAAAGAATCCTTCTGTTCTTCCAGAATTTTTTGCGAGACGTCCCGGATCATACCGGATATTTCTTCCGGGGTAGCGGAGAGTTTGAGAATATAATCACGCACGCCTTTCTTAAAAGCATCTCTCACATAGCTGTAATCCTCGTGACAGCTTAATATAATGATATTTGTCTTGATGTTCAGTTCTTCCAGCTTCTGAATCAGTTCCATTCCGTTCATTTCAGGCATGATCAGATCAAGAAGAATAAGATCCGGAGTTCCTTTCATGATGATATCCAGGGCTTCCCGTCCGTTGGATGCTTCTCCGATCAGCTTCAGATGCAGAGCTTCCCAGTCTATACAGTTGATCAGTCCGGTGCGGACAATAAATTCATCGTCTACAACTAAAACTTTCAGCATAAAAACACCCCATTATATTGGAAAAAGGTTTTTGCGACACAAATATTATACAATATTTTTCTGGTTTTTAACAATAAATATAAAAAGAACGTAATATTTTCCAATTTTTTCGTGATTTTTTCCAAATATAAGGCAAACCTCATAAAATTTTACAATTTTGCCATAGATATGTTCATTGTATGAAAATAAAAAATATGTAAGAATAATTTTACCAAATAACAGAAGAAAAGGAGGAAAAAGAATGAAAAAAGGATTAAGGAAATTGTTGAGCGTAACCTTAAGTGCATGTATGGCGCTGCCGATCCTGACAGCTGTACCCGTAGCGGCGGAAGAAGAGAAAACCATCCGCGTCTGGTACTGGGAGGATAACGACGGTTCCTATGCGGAAGCCTATGAAACATGGAGCGAGCAGTATCCGGATGTGAATCTGGAACTGGAAGCCATTCCCTGGAACAGTTATCACGATACGCTGATCGCGGCCGCGGCTTCCGGAGATCTTCCCGATGTGTACAAGATCCAGCCTACCTGGATACCGGAGCTTCTCAGCCTTGAAGCTGTTGCCAGTCTCGATGAATACATCGATTCCTGGGAAGACAAAGACACGATTCCGGAAAGTATGTGGGAATCTGCAAAAGCGGGACAGGAAGAAACCTACGCATGGCCCCACAGTCTTGTAGTGCTGTATCTGTACTGCAGAAAATCTTATTTTGAAGATGCGGGTCTGGAATACCCCAAGACAATGGACGAGTTTTATGAGGCATGCGAAAAACTGACGCAGGATACTGACGGAGACGGCGCTACAGACGTTTACGGATTCAGTATGAGAGGCGCAAGAGGCGGTCATTTCATGTGGGCCGGCCTGACGTTAAATGAAGGCGTGGACTTCTTTGACAGCGAAGGAAATGTGACTCTGAATACGCCGGAAATGGTAGAGGCAAACCAGAAATATCTGGATATTTATCTGAACGGCTGGGCGCCGAAGACAGCTCCTACCGACGGATACACAGAGATTGTACAGAACTTTGAGAGCGGAGTAACGGCAATGCTGATCCATCATCTGAATTCCGCAAAAGAGATTACGGAAGTTCTTGGCGATGATGTGGACGTTGTATCTCTTCCGGAAGGGTCCGGCGGAAGATATCTTCCAAGCGAACCCTGCCACTGGGCTGTTTCCGCAAACAGTGAAAACATGGATGAAGCCGTTGATTTCCTGAAGTATTCCACAGGAGAAGAAGCGCATAAAGCGCTTTGCAAGAGCGCGGGTCTCGTTCCTTTTGTATCACCTGTCACAGAAGATCCCGAGTTCACAGAAGACAAATTCTGCGCGGCGTCCATGGAATATCTTGATGATGTAAAGACTTTCCCTGTAGTAAGTACATTTGGAGACTGGTCTGAGACAGTGTGGCCCCAGACAATGCAGCGGGCAATGATGGGCGAAATTGACAGTGCGGAAATGATGGAAATTCTGGCTGACAATCTTGCGGGAGAATGAAGAAAACCCCCGTCCGCAAGGACGGGGGTTTTCGCTACTGATTGTCCGGAAGGACAAGCAGAATTTCAGGAGGAAATATTATGAAATCAAAAAAGAAATTTGAATACCAGCCCTATCTTCTTCTCTCGCCCGCTATTCTGATCGTAGTTCTTATCATCGGCTATCCGGTGGTGCGGGCAATCGTTCTGAGTCTGTATAAATATAATCTTACCGATCTGCAGGGAGTGGAGTTTGTAGGGCTGCAGAATTACATTGATATATTAACCAATGATCCGGCTTTCTGGCCGGCGTTTAAAAATACTGTAATCTGGGTGGGAGTTACCGTAGCGGCGCAGCTTCTTCTGTCCCTTCTTCTTGCAAACATTCTGAATAAAGCGTTTGTGGGAAGAGGCCTGGTCCGTTCGGTTGTGCTGATTCCCTGGGTAACGCCCTGTGTTCTGATCTCACTGATGTGGGCATGGATTTTTAACGGAAATTATGGAGTTATGAATGAGATCCTGAAACGCCTTCATCTGATCGATGAAAATATTGCCTGGATCGCGCAGCCGGACACAGCGCTGTGGGTACAGATCCTGGCTATGATATGGCAGGGTATTCCGTTCTTTACGATCATGATCCTCGCGGCAATGCAGTCCGTTCCGAGAGAACTCTATGAATCCGCCAGTGTTGACGGGGCTTCGCGGATCAGACAGTATTTTCATATCACGTTGCCGGGCATTGCGTCGACCATCGTATCTACAGTGATGATACGACTGATCTGGGTATTCAATAATGTGGATATAATTTATACCATGACAGGCGGAGGTCCGGGATACAGTTCGCTGACGCTTTCCGTGTACACCTATCAGCAGGCGCAGAAATCCATGAAATTCGGTTATGGAAGCGCGGTGGCTATTATCGGGGCGATATTTATGTCAGTGGTGATCTTTGTTTATCTGCGGTTGACAAGAGAGCAGGGAGGTATGATAAGTAAATGAGAGAGAAAAAAAGTATATGGACATTTTACATCCCTCTGGTGTTTTTTATGGTGATAGTTCTTTTCCCGTTCGCCTGGATTTTTCTGACATCACTGAAAGAAGAAAAGGAAATGTTCTCTTCAGAATTTCATTTTCTTCCGCTGGCGCCGACACTGGACAGTTACAGGGAGCTTTTTGAAAAAACAGAATTTCTTCACAATATGTGGAACAGCCTTGTAGTATCTTTCTCCACGGTACTGATAGCGGGAATTGTTTCTTTTCTTGCGGGTTACGCGCTGTCCAGATACCGGTTCAGAATGAGAAACGGCCTGATGTATTTCTTCCTTCTGCTTTATCTGGTACCCAGCACCCTCCTTCTGATCCCGCTTTATACAATCTTCAACACCATGGGGATCCTGCACACACAACTCTGCCTGATCATTGCATACAGTACATATTCCATACCTTATGCGGTATGGCTGACGACAGGTTTTATCAATCAGGTGCCCTTTGAGCTGGAAGAAGCCGCGGCTCTTGACGGATGTAATCTGTTTCAGAGAATGACCATGATCGTTCTGCCGCTTCTGAGACCGGCCATGGTGGCGTCCCTGAGTTTTATTTTTATCACGTCATGGAATGAGTATACTTATGCGAATATGTTTACCAATAAGGAATCCCGGACGGTGACCGTGGCGCTGTCCAACTTTATGTCACAGTATAACATCCGCTGGGATCTGATCACTGCCGGAGGGATTATCGTAGTAATTCCTGTTGTCATAATGTTTGTGATCGTACAGAAGGATCTGATCGCAGGTCTGACGGCAGGCGGAGTGAAAGGATAGGTGAAAGAAAATGAAAAATATGGAGCAGATATGCTATGTCGTACATGAACCGGACAATGTCGCAACAGCAATGGCGGATATAGAGGCCGGAAAAGTGGAGCTCACAGGAGAAACCGGAAACGCGGGAAGCGGGCTTACAGCGCTTCAGCCCGTTCCCTTTGGACACAAGATCGCTCTCCGGGATCTGGACGAGGGGGAGCCGGTGGTCAAATATGGTGTTTCTATCGGAATTACCACGAAAAAAATAAAAAAAGGCATGCATGTTCATCTTCACAATATGAAAAGCGCCTATGATTTCCGGTCGGCCCAGCTGGATCCGGTAACGGTGCACGCAAAGGATATTGAATATAAAGTGTACTAGGGGGGATTGATTTGAAAGAAGAAATTTTATGCCAGGGTTATCAGAGAAAAGACGGAACCAAAGGTATCCGCAATAAGATTCTGGTGGTATTCACCGTAGAGTGCAGCAAACATGTATGCCGGAGGATCGCGGAGCATTTTCAGAATCTGGGAGAAGATGTGGAAACAATAGGATCCCACTCCTGTCTGCATAATCAGGTAAATATACGGAGACTTCTGAAATACTGTACTCATCCCAATGTGGGCGGCGTTCTTGCGGTTGGACACGGATGCGAATACACCTATCCATCCATGCTGGCGAAAGTTACGGAAAATTCGGGACGTGAGGCGGCGTGGTTTTATCAGCAGGAAGAGGGCGGAACGGAAAAAAGCATTATAAAAGGAATTTCCATCGTACAGAATATGCTGGAGAAACTTAAGGCGGTTCCAAGAGTTCCGATGTATTTCAGCGATCTTGTAATAGGCGGCGAATGCGGAGGGTCGGATTTTACTTCAGGACTGGCGGGAAACGCTCTTGTGGGAAGTGTATTTGATTACGTGGTGGATCATGGAGGATCTGCGGTATTCGAAGAACTGAGCGAAGGCATCGGTCTGAAAGATTATCTTATGAACCGTGGGATCGACGACAGGGTAAAAGAAGATATTGCGAATGCCTATGATAAGACAGTGGATTTCTGTTCCGCATACGGACAGTTCTCCATTGCCCCCGGAAATATGGACGGGGGACTGACGACGATTGAGGAAAAAAGCATGGGAGCCATGGTGAAAAGCGGGCGGAGACCAATCCAGAGCGTGCTTAAAATTGCGCAGACGCCGGGACGGAAAGGCCTTCATCTGCTGGATGTGATACCTGATGAAAAACTGGAACCTGCACATTTTATAGCTGCGGATCCTTCCGATATGCTGGACCTCATAGCAGTCGGATGTCATCTCGTTTTTCTTGTAACCGGAAGAGGCCATGTGGTGGGAACTCCGGTGAGTCCCGTTATTAAAGTGACAGGAAATCCCAGAACGTATGAGAAAATGTCGGATGATATTGATTTCTGCGCCGCAGGTCTTCTGGACGGTTCGGAGAAAATGGCCGACATGACACAGCGAATGGTTACTCTGATGACGGACGTATGCCGTGGAAAAGCAAGTAACGCGGAAAAAATGGGGCACAGGGAAGGGATTCTTTATTTTAATTTCCAGGATCCTGTAAACGTACCAAAATGCTGGAATTTTCGGTGAGAGGAAAGACAATGGATCATAACAGAAAAAAATTAACAGGAATAATACCGCCGCTGGTAACTCCGCTGGATGCATCCGGAAAAATAGACGAGAAAGCTCTGAAAAGGCTGATCGAATACTGTATACAGGGCGGAGTGTCCGGAATATTCATGCTCGGGTCCTGCGGAGAGGGTGCTTCCCTTACCGGCGCACAGAAAAGAACTGCGGTGAAATGCGCGCTGGAAGCGGCGGAAGGGAAAGTTCCGGTCCTGGCAGGCGTTCTGGAAACATCGACAGAAAAAGTCCTTGAAGAGATCAGATGTTACGAACAGCTGGGCGCGGAATATTTTGTCTCGGCTGTACCGTATTATCTCAGCCCCGGCGGGCAGGAAGGGATCTTGGAACATTACCGTTTCCTGGCAGAGCATACAAAAGGCAGTCTGATCGCATATAACATTCCGCCCTATGTTCATTATGATATCCTTCCGGAGACCATGAAGAAAATTCTCGAGATCCCGGGAGTGATCGCGGTGAAAGACAGTACAGGAGACTGGAGCCTGTGCCAGAAAGCGCTGTTTTTAAATGAATCAGGAGGAATACTCAGCGGGAACGAGGATTTTTGCGGAGCAGCCATGCTTTTTGGCGCGGAGGGCTGCGTTCCCTGTCTGGCAAATGCGTATCCGGAATTTTATTCCCGTTTTTACCGGTATGCAATGGAAAAGAATATAGATAAGATTCTTGAATGCCAGAAGGCAGTGGTAAAGATGAAAAAAACTCTGGAGTTTGCGGGAAACTGGATTGCGGCGGTGAAATATCTGTGCGCCAGGAAAGGCCTGATCAGTCTGTACACAACCAGAGGGATTCCTGAGCCCGACCAGTCGGAGATCAGGAAAATGGAAGAATATCTCCGGGAAAATGAAAAATATTTTATAAATGAATAGTGTCAGTGTGCAAAAACCGCCCCGTGAACGGGCGGTTTTTGATGTGGAATAAAAACATGAATTATTATGTAAATTTAATAAATAATAATTATTGTAAAACGTTTTAGGGAAATTGTTTTATAATAAAAAAATGAAATTTGTGCAGTATACACAAGATTTAAATGGAAAAACGTTTAAATATGCACAAAAATAAATTTTTTGTGAACATTATATTGACAAAACGTTTTTCTGGAAGTATGATATAAACACAATAAACAAGAGACGGGACAAAAAAAGGATTCACAAAGTAATATTGCACAAAAACACAGACGAAAAAATTTGTGAATTTATTTTTTTCCTTGGAAGAAAAACGTTTTACCAAATACACAAAAAGGGAGGTAGGTAAAATGACAGATCAGAAGAGACTGGCGGAGCAGGCTCTGGAACAGGGCGGCGGCATTTTAAGACTTACACCTACATGGGTTCCGAGATCCTTCTGCAGACCAGGTAAACGTATCAAGCTGCATCCGGATGATTATTTCATTCTCGGACAGAGGGGCGGAATCGATGAGAGATGGTTCTCTTCCACGACATGGGCGGAAAACGGTCCGGGAACCCCGGAGGACGAAGGCCTCAGCTATGTTGCGGTTGATGAAGAGGGAAAAGAGAAGATCCTTCTTCGCGACGTGGTGGATCTCATGGGAGCTGAAGTGGTCGGAGAAGCTCTCTGGAACAAGTATCATCGCTGGCCGATGTTTTCGAAGTTTTTTGACAATGCGGGCCCTCTTCCTCATCACATTCATCACAGACAGCAGCATGCGGAGAGGATCGGAGCGTCGGGAAAACCGGAAATGTATTTCTTCCCGTCGCAGATGAATAACCACGGAGGAGAGTTCCCCTTTACTTTCTTCGGATTTAATCCGGAGACGACGAAGGAACAGGTTCTGGAGGCGCTGAAGAATTTCACAAAAGGCGACAATAATATTCTGGCTCTGGCAATGGCGTACAAACTTGAACTTGACACAGGCTGGGATGTGCCCCCGGGAGTTATGCATGCACCGGGAAGCCTCTGTACATATGAGCCGCAGTTTGCATCCGACGTATACGCAATGTACCAGTCAGTCCTGATGAACGGACAGATCGTAGGCGAAGATCTTCTCTGGAAGAACACCCCGGAAGAAGAGATCGGAAATTATGAGTATCTGCTTGACGTGATCGACTGGGAGCGCAATGTGGATCCGGAATTCCACAAGAACCGTTTCATGAAGCCAGTTCCGGTAAGGCCGGTGGAGGAAATGAGATCCGAAGGATACATTGAGGAGTGGATCTGCTACAAATGCGGGACTGTCTGTGCAAAACGCCTGACCGTTCTTCCGGGACATACAGTGACCATTAAGGACAGCGCTCCGTACGGCCTGATCTGTCTGGAAGGACATGGAACCTTCGGCAAATGGCAGATCGAATCTCCGGCGCTGATCCGCTACGGCGAACTTACGCATGACGAATATTTCGTGACAGAAAAAGCGGCAAAAGAAGGCGTGGTTATCACGAACCCGTCTCTGACAGACCCGATCGTAATTCTGAAGCATTTTTCAGAGAATCCGGATCTGGTAATCAAATAAAACTTTAAAAGGAGGAGAGAAATCTTGGCAGGCAAATACATACTGGAAGCCAAAGGGATCGATAAATCTTTCTCCGGAGTAACTGTTCTTAAAGGAGCGGAACTGTGCATTGAGCCGGGCGAACTTCACGCGCTGATGGGCGAGAACGGCGCGGGTAAATCCACTCTGATGAAGATTATCATGGGAATCTACACAAAAGATGCAGGTCAGGTTATTCTGGACGGAAAAGAAGTGGATTTTAAATCCGCCAGAGAAGCTCTGGACGCAGGAATTTCCATGATCCATCAGGAGCTGAGCCCTATTCCGGAAATGACCGTTGCGGAAAATGTATTTCTCGGCAGAGAGCAGAAGAAGATCAAAGGTCTTCCTTTTGTGGACAAGAAAGAGCTGAACAAAAAGACGCAGGAACTCCTGGTGGAATATGATCTCAGCGAATTTATCAAACCGAATATGAAGATGAAGGATCTGAATATCGCGCAGATCCAGATGATGGAGATCATCAA
>DWXL01000032.1 GCA_019119235.1 Candidatus Blautia excrementigallinarum
TCCCCGCAGCTTTGAAAAATGCTTTCGGTTTCTTCATTCTCCTGCCCTTCCTCGATGAGAAAAGACATCGGTTCATATCCGGCGTCCATGGCCCTCCGGATCACCTTCGGGCTTTCCGCGATAAAGATTCCCGGTTCCGGCTCATAATATCTCAGTAGCTGAACCTCTGAATCCTGAGTGTAAACTGCCAGATCCTCCGATGAAAAATCTTTTATCCTGATAAAATCTGCCACTGGTCATTCTCCTTTTTGTCCGTTGGCATCAGAGTCCTCCGTTCCCCTTGCCGTTCTTTCTCACTTTCAGCGTTCGCCGGACATCAGTCAATATGATATACCCAGCTGTCCTTCCGCTCCGCGGCCTGGGGATAATCGCCGTCCACATAGCCGAGAATGCAGTGTCCGATTCCCTCGTAATCTCCCTCGATTCCCAGGGATTTCAGAATCTCTTTGCCTTCCGGGCTCTCGAATTCCTGTTTCGCCCTGTGGATCCAGCAGCTTCCTACTCCAAGGGCGTGGGCTGCCAGCATCAGATTCCCCATCACAAGGCTTCCGTCATAAAGATAGTTGGCGCTGCTTCTGTCCGCCAGCACGATCAGAACTACCGGAGCGCCGTAGAAGGGATCGCTGTCCACTCCCATGATCGCCGCGTTCATCCTGGAAAGACGGTCCCGCATTTCTTTATTCGTCACAGCAATGATTATGGGAGACTGGCGGTTCATTCCTGTGGCCGCATAAGTTCCGGCCTCAACGATCTGGTCGATGATCTCCTTCGGAACCATGTCCGGTTTGTATTTCCGGATACTCCTTCTCGTCTTAATGGATTCCAGTACTTTGTTTTCACTGCTCATAACTGTTACCTCCGTTCATTTTTTGTCCGCGTCATCTGTTTTGCTTTTATTTTATACCTGCGCGTCCTCTCTATCAACTGTTTCTTTTTATCCGGACCTGCGGCTTTTCATCTGAACCCCTGCTGATCTTCCCTGAAAAAATCTGTTTCCTGTGAAACGAAAACACCTGAAGAGGAAATCTTTTCCCCTTCAGGCGTCTGTGGAATCACTTCGTTCTTTTAAACTGCTGCCGGTCCTGTCCGGCATACCCTTTACACGGTCTGTTCTTTGTGTCCGTGGATCACCAGCAGATGGCTTTTGATGAGTACCGGTCTCACCGCGTTGTACACAACCGCTACCAGAATGGTGGAGATCACCGCGTTGAACAGTGTAGTCATAGCGCTCAGTTTCGCAAGGGCTTCCGCCAGCTCCTGCGGCTGTCCCAGTATGAACTGTTTGTAGAAAAATCCCACCAGGGGATCTGCCACAACATTGAAAGCCAGTCCGGCGATGGAAGCGATCAGGCTCCACTTAAACACATATTTTTTATCTGTACTTTCGTTAATATGAGCGATCCGGTGAGCTACCAGTCCGGTGATCAGACCGATACAGAGCTTCAGCACAAAAGTCTTCGGCGCAACTGTTATATATACGGGATCCATGATATCCGCGATCCCCATTCCCACTGCTCCGGCAATTCCTCCGTACCATCCGCCCAGAAGAAGCGCCGCCAGCACACAGAAAGCATTTCCCAGATGGATCGATGTGGCGTCTCCTCCCGGCACCGGTATCTTAATCTGCAGGAATGTAAATACCACATAACAGAGAGCAGCCATAAGAGCTGTCTGTGCAAGTTTTACGATCATGTTGTTCTGACTGTTCATAATAACTGTCCCCTCTTTCTTATTTTCTATATTGACATCATACTCTTGGACTGTGCATTTTAAAATACACAATTTTCACAATTTTTAAGGGGACAGTTTGTGTTTTTTTCTGTCAGCGACAATTCCGGCGTCGGTTCAGATCCCTTTTTTATAAAGAATATAGGAATAGACTCCCGGGATAAAAGCAAACAGCAGCACCGCAAAATACATTGCCTCAAACTGAAAGAATGCGTTCACGATAAAAAGAAGGCCGCATATCACAAAAAGCCAGGACGCCATTCTGTGGGTTCTGTTCCAGTTCTCCTCACTGTTAAGGGTCCATGGAAGTTTGATTCCAACCGTGTAGTTCTGTTTGATCCTATGGAGATAATTCCCCAGGAAAATGAACATGATCCCGATAAGGATATTTACCAGAAAACCGATATCCACCGGTATCCCCAGAGCGATCCCGTAACAGGAAAGGCACACGATCAGGGAAGTCACCGGGATGATCCAGAGACAGAACCGCATGATTTTGTCGTCAATATTTCTCTTCTTGGGATCATTGGTGGTCACAAAATACAGCAAAAGTTCCACCGCCACCATGATCCCCGGAATCCCGAACACGGCAAAGGGCTTGCTGCTCCAGCCGTTGGCCACATTGCCGCTTCCGAAATGAGTGGCGATCTCATCAGGTAAACGGTTCCAGAGGATCAGACCCACAAGCATCGGCAAAGCTGTGACAATACATCCGATAAGCAGTGTCCATTTATACTTTTTCATCATTTCCGCCGCCTCCTTTTAAATCTGTAAGCCATAAAAGTATTTCGTCCACAACTGTGGTGTTCAGTTCATAATAAACATAATTCTTCACCTTTGTTTCCCATACCAGATCTGCCTTTTTCAGAATGCCCAGATGATAGGATATGGTGGCCCCGGTCGTGTCGAAATGGCTTCCGATCTCTCCGGCAGACAGTTTCCCGGTCTTGAGAAGCTGCAGAATCTCCCGGCGTACCGGATCCGAAAGGGCTTTAAATGTATCTGCAAAAGACATTTCCACATCTCCTTTCTTCTGTTCTATTTAGAAATATTTCTAATTAGAATATACTCTCTGAAAGCCGGAATGTCAATAAGTATTTAGAAAATATTCTAAATACTCACCAGTCATTTTATCGATGTTTTCTCTGTCAGTTTTCCAGTCACTCTGTTTCTCTGTTTCTGTACTCGCGCGGCGTCATCCCATAGCGCGCTTTAAACTGTCTGTTAAAATTGGAAAGGTTTTCAAATCCCGCGTCTTCCGCGATCGTCACGATCTTGTCGTCGCTGCGGCGCAGTCTTTCCGCCGCGGACGTCAGCCGTCTGTCGTTGACATAGGAAATAAAACTTCCTCCTGTCATCTGCTTGAACCATCTCATGAAATGGCTGCTGCTCCACCCGCAGAACTCAGCCATATCCGCCACTGTAAGAGGTTCCCTCTCTCTCCGCTCCGTCTCCTGGAGCACAGTTTTCAGACGTTCCATATCCGGGGAAAGCCGCTGGATGTTCGCCGGGTACTTCTGTATCAGCAGGAAGATAAGCTGAAGTACAGCCGCTTTAACCCCAAGCTGAAAACCATACCCTCTCTGCCCGCAGAGTTTTTCCATTCTCTGAAGACAGTTCGCCGCCTCTTTGTATCCTTCTTCCTCCGGATCAAGCCGCACCGGGGAAAGAAGTTCTCCGGCGGCGACAGGTATCAGATATTCTCCCGCGCAGATATCCGCCGCGCCCGCGCCGGCAAAATCCATCCCGAAGATGATATTTTCGTATTCCATGGAATATCCATGCTTTTGATAAATGGCGTGGAGCGTTCCCGGCGGGATCACAAAAATATCTCCCTCCCCGGCGGTATACTGTTCCATTCCCATCTGTATCCTGCCGCGGCCTTTTTTCACATAGACCAGTTCCATTTCGTTATGCCAGTGAAGCACCACGGAAGGAAAGTCCAGGGGAATGGTACAAGGATAAATATTAAAAGGAAACAGCCGGCTGCCGTGCCGCTTTGTTTCCTGAAACTGTTTCTTCTGATCTGAATCCGCCATATTTCTTCCTCTTATCTTAATCTGCAATTTTCAGTATCTTTATGATAGGATTGTATCATTTTCTGCTATCATTTTACAAGACTGTTCTTCGATTCTGTGATAAAACGAAACTGTACAGATTAAGAGAGAAAGAAAACAGCGGCGAGCAGATCCCGCCCGCGGATTTTGTATAAACCCGTAAAAGAATACGTAATAATATTATTCAGAGAAATGAAAGGAGTCCTGAACATGAGTACATCCATGAATTCCACACTGACACGCCTTCTTGGAAAAGACCTTGCCGCGGCTTCCAATGAAGAAATCTACGAGGCTCTTCTGAAGCTGGCGCATGAAAAAAGCAAAGCCCGTGAAGAGAAGGTAACTGGAAGAAAGCTTTACTATATCTCCGCAGAGTTCCTGATCGGAAAACTTCTCTCCAACAACCTGATCAATCTCGGACTTTACGACGAGGTACGCTCCACACTTGCAGAAGCGGGAAAAACGCTTTCTGATATCGAGGAACTGGAACCGGAACCCAGCCTCGGCAACGGCGGTCTCGGCCGTCTGGCAGCCTGTTTCCTGGACAGTCTGGCGACGCTGAACCTTCCGGGAGACGGAATCGGCCTCCGTTACCACTGCGGCCTGTTCCATCAGGATTTTAAAAACGGCCTTCAGAAAGAATCTCCCGATTTCTGGCTGACGCCCCAAAGCGCGGCAGAACCCACTGATACCGTTTTCCCGGTATCTCTTGCCGGGAAGGAATATTCCGCCCGCCTGTACCGTCTTCCGGTTACCGGCTACGAGGGACGGACAAACAGCCTGAATCTTTTCGATCTGGATTCTGTAGATGAATCCATTATCGGAGACGGCATCTCCTTTGACAAAAAAGACATCGCAAAGAACCTGACACTGTTTTTGTATCCGGACGATTCTGACGACGACGGACGTCTTCTGCGTATCTACCAGCAGTATTTCATGGTTTCCGCAGGCGCCCAGCTGATCCTTCAGGAATGTGAAGCCCGGGGCTGCAATTACCATGATCTGGCTGACTATGCCGCCATTCAGATCAACGACACCCATCCCAGCATGGTGATCCCGGAACTGATCCGTCTTCTGGAGCTTCACGGCATCGAGTTTGAAGAAGCTGTACAGATCGTTACAGATACCTGCGCCTATACTAATCATACGATTCTTGCGGAGGCTCTGGAAAAATGGCCCAGAGATTTCCTGGAGCAGGTAGTTCCCCAGCTTATGCCTGTGATTGAAAAGCTGGACGCTCTCGCGCGCACCAGAACAGACAACGAAGCCGTAGCTGTTATTGACAAAAACGACGTGATCCATATGGCTCATATGGATATCCATTTCACCCACTCCACCAACGGCGTGGCGGCCCTCCATACGGAAATTTTGAAAAACAGCGAGCTAGCTGATTTTTATCAGCTTTATCCTGAAAAATTCAATAACAAGACAAACGGCATCACGTTCCGCCGCTGGCTTCTGAAATGCAACCCGGCCCTTACAGAAGAGATCGAATCTCTGATCGGATCTGAATTCAAAAAAGACGCTTCCTGCCTGGAAAAGCTTCTTGCATTTACAGAAGATAAAGAAGTACTGAAAAAAATTGCGGAGATCAAGAAAGAAAACAAAAAGGAACTTGCCCGCTGGCTGAAAACAAAGCAGGGCGTGAAGCTGAATACAGAGGCCATGTTCTCCATCCAGTCCAAGCGTCTTCATGAATACAAGCGCCAGCAGCTTAATCTTCTGTTTCTGATCCATCAGTATTTTGAGATCAAAGCGGGACATAAGCCCTCCGTACCGCTGGTAAGTATTTTCGGCGCAAAGGCGGCTCCGGCATATATTATCGCCAAAGATATCATCCACGCTCTTCTCACTCTGTCAAAAGTGATAGAAAACGATCCGGAAGTATCTCCCTGGATGCAGCTTGTTTTCGTAGAGAATTACAATGTCACCGCCGCCGAGAAAATGATCCCGGCCTGCGACCTTTCCGAACAGATCAGCCTTGCGTCAAAGGAAGCCTCCGGAACAGGAAACATGAAGTTCATGCTGAACGGCGCCCTGACCCTCGGAACAATGGACGGCGCCAACGTGGAGATCTGCGAGGCGGTTGGACAGGAAAATATCTACATCTTCGGTCAGAGCAGCAAACAGGTTATCCACCGCTACGCAGAGGGCGACTACTGCGCGGCCGACTGGTATGAAGCGGATCCCAACCTGCGCCGCGCTATCGACTTCCTCACCGGGGAAGAAATGATGAAATACGGACAGGCGGAACATCTGAACCGCCTGAAAAATGAGCTGATCAGTAAAGACTGGTTCCAGACCCTTCCTGACTTCAACGCCTATGTTGTCCGCAAACAGCAGGCAATGGCAGATTACGCCGCAGGATCCCTTGCATGGACCCGCCGCGCGCTGGTGAATATCGCGAAAGCAGGATTCTTCTCCTCTGACAGGACCATCGAAGAATATAACCGGGATATCTGGAAACTGAACTGAAAGCTAAACCGAAAACATCAAAGACAGTGAGAACCGGCATGCCGGTTCAGGACTTTCTAATGTATATACGGTAAACTGGTAGAATACAGAAATTTTTACTGTATGATCCGGCGCATGTGTACCGTAAATTCAGTACAAACCTTTATTCTTTCGGTAGTACCCGGCATTATCCTACCGTAGATTCAGTACAAACTTATACTTTTTCGGTAGTACCCGGCATTATTCTACCGTAGATTCAGTGCAAACTTATACTTTTTCGGTAGTACCCGGCATTATCCTACCGTAGATTCAGCGCAAACCTTTATTCTTTCGGTAGTACCCGGCATTATCCTACCGTAGATTCAGCGCAAACCTTTATTCTTTCGGTAGTACCCAGCATTATCCTACCGTAGATTCGGCGCAAACCTTTATTCTTTCGGTAGTACCCGGCATTATCCTACCGTAGATTCAGTACAAACCTTTATTCTTTCGGTAGTATCGGTATATCTCTGTAATAAAAACCGATGAAAAAGTGAAATCAAATAATTCATTAAAAAATCAGGCCAGAGGCGGCCGCATGAATGTGACCGCTCCCTGGCCTGATTTTTTTATCAGATCTCATTTCCCGGGAATTTCGGAATTCCGTCAAATCCTTTCTGAAGATCCTCATCTGTGGGAATATAATCGCTCATTTCCCCGTTGTTGAATTTTTCATAAGCATACATATCGAAATATCCTGTTCCGGTGAGACCGAATACGATGGTCTTTTCCTCGCCGGTCTCCTTGCATTTCATCGCTTCGTCAATGGCGACTCTGATGGCGTGGGAGCTTTCCGGAGCCGGAAGGATTCCCTCCACCCTCGCGAATGTTTCCGCCGCCTCGAATACCGCCGTCTGCTCCACAGCGCGTGCTTCCATCAGTCCGTCCGCGTAAAGCTGCGAAAGCACGGAACTCATTCCGTGATAGCGGAGTCCGCCGGCATGATTTGCTGACGGGATGAATCCGCTTCCCAGCGTATACATTTTCGCCAGAGGCGTCACCATACCGGTATCGCAGAAGTCGTACACATATTTTCCTCTGGTAAGGCTGGGGCAGGACGCCGGCTCTACGGCAATAAACTGATAATCTCTTTCACCCCGGAGCATCTCGCCCATAAACGGAGAGATCAGACCGCCCAGGTTAGAACCGCCGCCGGCGCAGCCGATGATCATATCCGCTTCCACGCCGTATTTGTCAAGAGCCGCTTTCGTCTCCAGGCCGATGATGGACTGATGAAGAAGCACCTGGTTCAGCACGCTTCCCAGAACATAGCGGTATCCTTCCTGATGTGTGGCGCATTCCACAGCTTCCGAGATCGCACAGCCAAGGCTTCCGGTAGTACCGGGATGCTCGGCCAGGATCTTTCTTCCCACCTCTGTGGTATCGGA
The DNA here is from genome assembly GCA_019119235.1 of Candidatus Blautia excrementigallinarum. Lineage (GTDB taxonomy): Bacteria > Bacillota > Clostridia > Lachnospirales > Lachnospiraceae > Blautia_A > Blautia_A excrementigallinarum. Next base: position 7,667 of record DWXL01000032.1, read on the forward strand.
GGGAGACGGCGTTACCTTCGCCCCGTAGGTCCGCATTACTTCCCTGCGGAAAGGCTTCTGCTCATAGGAACATTTCACCATATATACCTGACAGTCCAGATCCAGATACGCGCAGGCCATGGAGAGGGCTGTTCCCCACTGGCCGGCTCCGGTCTCTGTAGTCACGCCTTTCAGGCCCTGCTTCTTCGCGTAATACGCCTGGGCGATAGCGGAGTTCAGCTTGTGGCTTCCGCTTGTATTGTTTCCCTCGAATTTATAATAGATCTTCGCCGGAGTCTGAAGTTTCTCCTCCAGACAGTAGGCGCGCACCAGAGGAGAGGGACGGTACATCTTATAAAAGTTAAGGATCTCCTCCGGGATTTCAATATAGGCGTTGTCGTTGTCCAGTTCCTGCTTCACAAGTTCGTCGCAGAATACCGCGCCAAGCTCCTCAGCCGTCATGGGTTTTAAGGTTCCTGGGTTCAGAAGGGGCGCCGGCTTGTTCTTCATATCCGCGCGTACATTGTACCATGCCCTTGGCATTTCCTGTTCTTCCAGATAAATTTTGTAGGGGATCTTCTTTGTTTCTGCCATAATTTTCTCTCCTCTCTTAAAATAAAAAAATACCCTCGTCTCCCACAGTTACGATTCTGCAGGGACAAGAGTATAAACTCCTGCGGTGCCACCCGGCTTGGTATCGAAATACCCGCTCAGCGCATACTTTCATATGCTTTCTTTGATAACGGAGTATGTTCTCCGGCTCGCCTACTGTATGATTCAGCTCGCCCTTGGAAGCCCATTCCCTTCTATCCCCGGCGCCGCATCCCACCAGCCGCGGCTCTCTGTACCCGGATTCCTAAAAGGTACTTACTCTTCTTCAACGGTTTACTAAGATGAAGTATTTATATCACAGTTTACATGCAATTGTCAACCCTGTTTTTAATTTTCAGAATTTTCTTTTTTTAGCAACCGGGAAGGCGCATATCAAAGCGCCCTCCTGGCAGCCTTCTCTGTTTCGGATTTCTGCTTCAGGAAACGGGATTTCGGCTGCGGATCTGTTCTGTCAGCTCCCGGCCGCCCTGCCGGTACCATTCTTCCACAAAAGTATCGAAATAACTTACCGGCTCCTCTCCCATGATGATCTGCAGAAAACTGTCCTTCTCCAGTTCTTTCAGAGAACGGGGGATCTCCACTCCCGTGTCGTCCAGATACTCCCTGGTCACAGGAACATATCCTCCGTCGATGAGGATCCCCACTGCCGACATCCGGGATTCCCAGGCGGCCCAGTCCTCAGCGGAAGGATCTTCCCCTTCCTGATATCTTCTGCACGCCTCATAATAGGAACGGGCGATCGCGCTCATCTCTTCCTCCGGAAGTTCTCCCTTAAGAGCCTCCCGGATTTCTTCTGTCACCTGATAGGTAGCCTCGTTATAATCCACGTTGATCACAAGCGGCCTTGCCGTGGGATCTACATTCAGGGCAAAATAATCGTTCACTTCTTCTGCGTCGTCCGCCTCATACCGCGTATAGTCAAAGAGTACGCTGATGATTTTCATAACGATCTCCAGATGCTCATAGTCTTTGCGCACTACCACGTATTTATTGTCCCGGAAGGAATCATACGCGTCTTCTTCACAGGGCTCCTGCAGATAATAAGGCTCCCACAGGGCGTCCCCGTCCTGTGCCCGGCTGTCCATCAGAGGATTATTCGGCGTCCACCACAGTCCGAAAAATGCGCCGCACCGTCCTTCCACCACAAGGTCCCTCAGATTGTTGTTCGCGCGGAGAGCAAAATTCCTGTCTATGACTCCCCTCTCATAAAGACTGCGGAGATACCCGAGGGCTTCCTTCGTCTCTTCCGTAAGAGATCCGTAGACGATACTGCCGTCCCGGTTCACCCAGCTCTGGGGATTCGCGCCGAAGCTGTCGAACACGGGATCCAGAGAATAGCTGGAACTGGTGCTTCCCACCAGATCCGTATCGCATACCAGCCCCACCGGTTCCTCGCCCTGTCCTGCGCCCATGCGGTTTTTCACAAAAGCCTCCACGATCTCAAACCCCTCTTCCAGAGTTTCCGGCTCCTCAAGTCCCAGCTGGTCCATCCAGTCTTTTCTGAGCCACAGAAGACAGGGGCCGTGATCGATCACTGTCTCGGGAACCGCCATCAGTTTTCCGTCGAATCTGCCGGAATCCAGAAGACCTTTTCCATAGCTTTCGTACATGGCCTTGATCCGCGGGGAAGTACATTTCTCAAACACATCCGTCAGATCTTCCACAAGATCGTTTTCCACCAGTTCTTTCAGTGTTTCCCGGTCCGACACCACCAGGATATCGGGAAGCGTCCGGTCCTTGACGATAATATTGACAAACTCGTCGTAGCGGTCCTCGCTTTCCATATAGACATTCTCATTCTGAATATTCAGCATCTGCCGCAGATATCTGGTATAGGCGTTGTCCTCATAAGTGTTTCCCTGAGGCAGATTGGAATTATTGGCGCCGTTCATCTGTCCCAGAGTATAAGTCACCAGTTCCGGATAACTGCCATAGGGCGTGGTTTCCGCCTTCTCCCAGGCTCTTCGTGTCTCTTCGGATACTTCCTGCCCCGTATTATAATGTCTGACCTCTCCCCCGGCGCACCCGCATGTCATACACAGCGCCGCAAGGAGGACTGCTGTCCATATCCTTTTCATTTTCATCTGCTATTCCTTTTTTCTCTCTTTTGGAAATCTCATCTCCACCTTCGTTCCCTCTCCCGGACGGCTGAAAATGCGGACCGCGTAATCCTCTCCGTACAGAAGGCGGATCCGGTCGTTGACGTTTTTCAGGCCGTACCCCTGCGCCTGATAAGTCACAAGCGTATCCGCTTTCTCCTGATCCATGCCCGGCCCGTTATCCTGCACCATGATCAGCATCTCCTGATCCATATCAAGGAAAGAAAGCTTCAGTTTCCTCTCTCCCTCTTCTTTTTCATCCAGCCCGTGTTCCAGCGCGTTCTCCACCACCGGCTGCAGAAGGAGTTTCGGCATTTTTTCATTCTTTATGGACTCATCCACATCCCACTCCACTGTGAAATCATTGTCGTGCATCACAAGCTGGATCTCCAGATACGCCTCCATATTGCGGATACAGTTCTCCACTGTCACCATATCCTCGCCTTTGCTGAGCGCCGTCCGGTAAAAAGCAGAAAGGGCAAGGGTGACCCTGCTGATCTCCTTCTGGCCCCCTTTAAGCGCCATCCAGTTGATGGCAGACAGCGTGTTGTACAGGAAATGGGGATTGATCTGCGCCTGAAGAGCCTTCAGCTCATACTCTTTAAGAGAAAGCTTGTTTACATACACCTCGTCGATCAGGCGGTTGATCTCGTCCATCATCCTCCGGAAGCTGCGGATCAGAATACCTACCTCGTCGCCTGAATCGCTGGTAACCGTTACTTCCCTGCTTCCGTGATTGACCCTGTCCATATTCCGGGTAAGCTCTTCGATCTTCCGCGTAAACAGCCGGGAGAAGAAAAGGCCGAGAAAAACAAGCACCACCACCGAAAAAATGATCAGAGGGATTTCTTCTCTGAGAAGCTGGAACACCGCCCGGGAAATAGAAGCCTTTGATTTAAAAAAATAAAACGTCCAGTCTGTATGCCGGTCTGTACTTACGGAGTATTCACATACTTTCCCGATGCCTGCAAGGGCTTCCTCTGCAGAATCCCAGCCGGCGTTCAGGTTCTCCACTTCGTGGGCAAGATATATGACGTCTCCATCCCCGTCCGTCACCATCGCTCCGCTGTCTTCCCCAAGGATATTGGTCAGAGGCTGAAAGATCTTGTCATAGTCCAGCGTTACGCACAGCACCGCCTCCAGCTCTTTCCCGTCGTAAAGCTTGCGCACCGCGGCGATCTCTCTCTCTTCCTCATTCACCGCCCACTGTATCCTCACGTCGTCTCCCAGACCCGCGCTCCACCATTCCCGGTCCAGATTCTCCAGCGGAACAAGCGTATACTCGTGTTCCACCTGAATACTGTCCGCAAAAAGGCGAATCTGGTTGATGGCGTCATGATAGGACTTGGGTACGGAAAGAAGGGGATCCGCCACCTCTGTATACTGTTCATAAGCTGTGTAATTGTCCAGATTTTTTTCTTCTATGATCTCTTCAATATCAGGAGAATAGGTAAGATAATTCAGCAGGCTTGCAAAAATCTGGATCTGGCTGTCAATATTTTCCCTTGCCTGCTCCAGGATCGCCTGCATATCCTCCGTCTCGTTCCTGCGGATCATGGTGCTCATGCGGCCGTGGCTGTACAGGATGATCCCCGTCATAGGAATTAAGCTGGCAACCACAAGAAGGATTGTCAGCTTATGACGGTATTTCATATTCTTAATCTTCTGAAGAAATTTCTTCATCTCCGCCTGTTCCTTTCCGGTAGGATTCCGGGCTGCATCCGTAATACTCGCGGAAACTTCTGCAAAAATAGGATACGTTGGCAAATCCCACCTTTTCGCTTATCTGAGCCACCTTCATGTTCGTATCACGAAGAAACTCGCCGGCCTTTTCCATTCGGAACACCTTGATAAAGCGGTTCAGGTTCATCCCTGTCTCTTTCTTGAAAATAAAACTCAGATAACCGGAGGAAAGATATACCTTCTCCGCCAGCATTTCCAGATTCAGATCTTCCCCGTAATGCTGGTAAATATAATTCTTCACAGCGGCGACTTCATTCCTGGACTCGCTCATGGAACGCTCCAGGAATTTCTCATATTCCCGGATATTGTCCTCCGTCACTTTCAGGATATCCATAATGTTCCCGCAGCTGTACAGCCTGTCGATCTCCTGCTCCAGTCTGTGTTCGTCGGCGAACTGGTTTTCCTGAAAAAGCTCCTGGATCACATTGGAAAATACGAACTTGATGTACATGGCCGAAAACTGTGTGTTGCTGCTGTATTTTTCTTTCAGGCACTCAAAATGTTTCCAGAGCTGCTCCGTATCCTTCCTGCTGATATCCTCGGATATCATCTGCATGAGCTGAGAATCCTGCACCTCTCCGGCGACCATTTTCAGCTCTTCCTCCTCACAGGAAAAAATATGTTTCTCCGGATGATAGAATTTTTCCTCCATCTGCTGCTCCAGCTGGCCGAGGATCTCCGGCAGGCATTCGCACCCGTCGAATTTGCGGCTGACAGCGAGATAGATCCGCACCATATAATTCCGTTTCAGAAAAGTATACAGATGATTCGCCACCAGAAGGTAATCACAGTACACATCCTGGAACAAAAGCAGGGACTGGCGCTCGTTCAGATTCAGATAGAAAAAAACTCTTCGCAGTTCTTTCTGCAGTTCTCCCGGAAAGTTTTCCTCCGCCGTGTCAAAAAACGCGGTGTCTGTTTCTATCAGTATGGCGCAGTGCCATCTGTTCCATTTGTCAAGATCGACAAACTCCCCGGCTTTTTCCAGGATCTCTTTTTTCCCGGAATAGAGGTAATTCTGAAGGAAATACTGCTGGAGAAAATTCTGACGGCGGATCTCCCTGTTCTCTTCCGCCTGTCTCTCCCGTATATTTTTCTCCGCCTTCTCTATGATCTCATGGAAATTATCCGGATCCACAGGCTTCAGGATATAATC